>JAQGNK010000011.1 GCA_028291905.1 Polaromonas sp. | reverse complement strand
GGCGCTGATGATGTGGGGCACCGCCGCCTGGCTAGTGGCCGGGCTGTTCTGAAATGGTCTTGCCCCGCAACCAGGGGAAGTAAATGCTATTGAATTGATAGCTGCCTGCGCAGACACTACCTGCGTCAGAGCCTGGTTTTGCTTTTAAGTTCGACCTGACGCCGGGCTGGCCGGCCAGAGCGAGACCTCACGGCTTTCAATCACCGCATTCACACTTCCCAGTGGCTTTGCGCTACTAAATGTATAGCTGCTTGCGCAGTCTTTATCTGCGCCAGGAGGCTATTTGATGCTTGAAGTTTGTCTACTTCCCAAAAAGGATGCGGTCTAGCCCCGCCAGAAAGCGGGCTGGCTGTAGTGGTGCTTTAAAAAGTCGATCCACAGCCGCACCCGCAGCGGCAGGTGCCGGCGCTGCGGAAACAGCGCATAGATGCCGTTGGGCGGCGCGGCAAAGTCCTCCAGCACCGCCACTAGCCGGCCGGCGGCGATTTCCGATTCGACCTCCCAGGTGCTGCGCCAGGCAATGCCGTAGCCGGCCAGGCACCAGTCGTGCAGCACCTGGCCGTCCGAGCAGTCCAGCGGCCCGCCGGGCTTCAAGTGGACCAGCTCGCCCGCCACCTGGAAAGCCCAGCCGCGCGTCTGCGAGGCTTCGCTCGACAGGCTCAGGCAGTCGAACTTCGCCAGCTCGCCCGGATGCCGAGGCGTCCCGTGGCGCTTGAGGTACTGCGGCGTGGCCACGCACAGGCGCCGGTTGTCGGCCAGCCGCACGCTGACCAGCGACGAGTCGGACAGGTCGCCGACCCGCACCGCGCAGTCGAAGCCTTCGCCGGCCAGATCGACCACCCGGTCGCTAAGGTTCAGGGTGATGGTCACGTCGGCATGCTGGTCGCGGAATGTGGCCACCAGCGGCGCCACATGGCGGCGGCCGAAGCCGGCCGGCGCGGTGATGCGCAGGTGGCCGCTGGCCTTGACGCCGCCGGCTGACACGCTGGCCTCGGCATTGGCCAGCTCTAGCAGCAGGCGCTGGCAGTCTTCCAGGAACGCGCTGCCTTCATGGGTCAGGGCGATGCGCCGCGTGGTGCGCACCAGCAGCTTGACGCCCAGCCGCTCCTCCAGCGCGTCGAGTCGTCGCCCCATGATGGCCGGCGCCACGCCCTCGGCCAGCGCTGCCGCCGTCAGGCTGCCGCGCGCGACGACGGCGACGAAGGATTCGAGCTGCTTGAGTTTGGCCATGGGCGCAAATTATGCGGCCGGCGTTGCCCGGCGGGGCGAAAACCCGGTTGCCAAGCCGGCAAGAGCAATTGCTACGAATTCAATAGCGAACAGCGCAGGTTCCGCCTGCGCAAAGCCCTGATTTCATTGAAAATCCTATAAAAACAGCATTGCAGCCGCTGTCCTCAAGCGTCTATTGCTTGCCGGCCCCAGCCGCCGACACCGCCGCCCGCAGGCCCAGCAGGTAGCTGTCCGCCCCGAAACCGCAAATCTGCCCCCGCGCAATCTCGGCAAACACCGACACATGCCGAAACGCTTCGCGCGCATGGATGTTGGACATGTGAACTTCCACAATCGGGCAGGTCAGCACCGCCAGCGCATCGCGGATGCCGTAGCTGTAATGGGTCCAGGCGCCGGCGTTGATCAGCACCGCGTCCACGCCATCGGCATGGGCCTGGTGGATGCGCTCGCACATCGCGCCTTCATGGTTCGTCTGGAAGGCCTCGACCCCGGCGCCAAGTTCCCGGCCCAGCGCCGCCACGCGGGCATTGATCTCGTCGAGCGTGACCGTGCCGTACTGCTTCGGGTCGCGCTTGCCGAACATATTGAGGTTGATGCCGTGGAGCATGAGAATTTTCATGAAGTGTCCTGATGAAGTGGTGCAGGTTGAAAAAGAATTTACAAGCGCTGGGCCGGCAGTGGCCGAAGCATTTCACGCCTCGCCGCCATCACGCAAGAAAGCTTTTGCGGTAGGCCGCCGGCGTCACGCCGAGCAGTCGGTAAAAAGACCGGCGCAGCGTGTTGGCATCGGCGAATCCGCATTGCGCCGCCACCTGCTTGGGCGCTGCCGCTCCCGATTCGAGCAGCTTTCGCGCAGAGGCCACGCGCGCGCCTTCGACCCATGCGGCGGGCGTGACGCCCACCTCCTGGCGAAACAGGCGCGCAAAATGCCGCGCGCTCAGGCCGGCGCGGGCGGCAAGCGCCGTCACGCTGTGGTCCAGCGCCGGATGCGCCGCCACCCAGCGCTGCACCTCCTGCAGCGCCGAGCGGCCCGCCGGCGCCGCGTCCCCGGCCCGGCTGAACTGCATTTGTCCGCCCGGCCGCTTGAAAAACATCACCAGCTGCGCGGCCACCTTCATGGCGATGTCGCGGCCCAGGTCTTCCTCGACCAGCGCCAGCGCCAGGTCCAGCCCTGCGGTGACGCCCGCCGCCGTCCTGACGCGCCCGTCGCGCACATGGATGGCGTCGGCCTGCACCTTGACAGCGGGATAGGCGCCGGCGAGCGCCTCGGCGCAGGCCCAGTGCGTGGTGACCCGCCGGCCATCGAGCAGGCCGGCCTGCGCCAGCAGGAACGCGCCGCTGCAGACCGAGCCGAGGCGCCGGGCCGCCGGGGCGGCTTCGCGCAGCCAGTGCCTGAGCTGCGCATCGAGCTGCAGCTGCGGCGCGTGGGGCGCGCCCGCTACCAGCAGGGTATGGATTTTTTCGCTGCTGTTGTCGCCCGCGATCAGGTCCGGCATCAGCCGCACGCCCGAGGAGCTTTGCACCGGCCCGCGCTGCGTGCCCACCACGAGCAGCCGGTAACAGGCTTTGCCTGCCTGGCGGTTGGCCTCCGCGAACACGTCCAGCGGGCCCGAGACATCGAGCAGCTGGACGCCGGGCACGGCGAGGATGGCGATGGTTTTAGTCATCTTGGACGCCCATGGCCGCTGCTGCTGAAAATGGCTGAATATGAATCATTGTGTCTGTTGCGGCTATTGTAGGCGGTGCCTAAAGTCAAAGCCTTGTTCACCGGAGTTCAACATGACCTTGACGATTGACGATGTCAGCATTCCCGACAGCCAGCTGGCGCGGGAAATCACCGAGCTGGTCCAGGGCACCGCCTCGCCCCTGCTGTTCCACCATTCAAGCCGCGTCTATTATTTTGGCGCGCTG
Organism: Polaromonas sp.; assembly: GCA_028291905.1. Lineage (GTDB taxonomy): Bacteria > Pseudomonadota > Gammaproteobacteria > Burkholderiales > Burkholderiaceae_C > Polaromonas. The sequence continues at coordinate 2,565 of JAQGNK010000011.1, read as the reverse complement.
GCCGGCAAGCGCCGGGGGCTGAGCTTCGACCCGGAAATCTTGTATGCCGCCGCCATGTTCCACGACATGGGGCTGACCCACCGCCACAGCAGCGCCTGCGAGCGCTTCGAGGTGGACGGCGCCAACGCCTGCCGCAGTTTTCTCTGCAGCCACGGCATCGCGCAGGCCGACATCGACCTGGCCTGGACGGCGATTGCGCTGCACACCACGCCCGGCATTCCCCGGCACATGCACCCGGTGGTGGCGTTGGTGACCGCTGGGGTCGAGATGGATGTGCTGGGCCTGACCTATCCCGACTACAGCGCGGCTTCCAGGCAGGCCGTGGTCCAGGCGCATCCGCGCCCCGACAGCTTCAAGGAAGAGATCATCCAGGCGTTCTACGAGGGCATCAGGCACAAGCCTGAAACCACCTTCGGCAATGTCAAAGCCGATGTGCTGGCGGACAAGGACAAAAACTTCATCCGGGGCAATTTTTGCGACGTGATTCGAAATTCTGCGTGGCCCGGCTGAGCCTTGAGGCGACGGCAATGCAGACTGGCCGGGTGGCAGGGCAGGGGCCCGCCCCAAGCCTGCGTTCGCGGCGCCAGCGGATAGCGTTATCGAGCGCGAATGCGCTGCCCAGCGCTGGCATGTCCTGCCACCAGCCCGCCGTCAATGGTCGTGGCCAGGTCGGCCGGGCCGCTGGTGCCAAAGAAGTTCTGGAAAGCGCTTACCTTGCTCACGCAAAAAGCTTCACTCCAGCTTGATGCCGGCGTCGCGGATCAGCTTGCCCCATTCGGCCTGCTCGGCCTTGATGTAGGCGGCGGCTTGCGCCGGACTGCCGCGCATGGGCGTGCTGCCTTCGGCGGCGAGCTGGGCCAGCATGGCGGGCTGGGTCAGGGCCTTGGCGACGGCGGCATTGAGCTGGTTGACCACATCGGGCGGCGTGCCGGCCGGCGCCACGATGGCCTTCCAGTCCACCGCTTCGAAGTCCTTGTAGCCCGACTCGGCCACGGTGGGCACATCGGGCAGGATCGCCAGGCGGGTTTTGGAGGTGACTGCCAGCGCCCGCATCTTGCCGCCCTTGATCATGCCGACCACCGCCTGCGGCGTGGCGAACATGTAGTCGGTCTGGCCGCCCAGGATGTCGGTGATGGCCGGCGCCGCGCCCTTGTACGGCACGTTGAGCACCTTGATGCCGGCGCGCTGCGCCATCATTTCACCGGCCAGGTGGCCGACGGTGCCGGTCGAGGCCAGGGCCTGCTTGACCTCGCCTGGCCGGGCCTTGGCCGCCTTGATGGCGTCGGCCAGCGTCTTCCACGGTGAATCGGCGCGCACCACCATCACGGTCGGCAGCTCGGCCACCAGCGCCACCGGCACCAGGTCTTTCGCCGGGTCGAACGGCATGCCGGGCAGCAGGGCCGGGTTGATGGCCAGGTTGGCCGTCTGCCCCATGCCCACGGTGTAGCCGTCCGGCTTGGACTTGGCCACGAGGTCCAGGCCGATGTTGCCGCCGCCGCCGGCCTTGTTGTCAATCAGGAACACCCATCTGGTGTCCTGGGTGATGGTGTGGGCAATGTGGCGCGACACGGTGTCGGTGCCGCCGCCGGGCGTGTAGGGCACAACCAGGCGGATCGGCTTGTCGGGCCAGGCGGTCTGGGCGCCGGCCGTGCCGTGCAGGCTGGCCAGGCCAATCAGGCTGGCGGCCAGCAAGGTGCGTTGTTTGAAAAAGATCATGGGTTTGTCTCTGGGTGGGGTGGAATGGGGATTTAAAGGTTGGCCTGGGCCGCCTGGAATGCCTTGATGGCGTCCTCGCCATAGCCCAGCGCCGCCAGCAGCTCGCCGGTGTGCTCGCCCAAGCGCGGCGGCTGCAGCCGGATGCCGGGCCGTTCGCCGCCCAGGGTGAAAGGCAGCAGCGGCACCTTGGACAGGCTGCCGTCATTCATCCGCACCGGCGCCAGCCCGCCGGTGGCGTTCAGGTGCGGGTCGTCGAACAGCTGCTCGGGCCGCACGATGGGCGCGAACGGGAGTTCTTTGGCCTCGAACACCGCGCTCAGTTCGGCCGCGCTGTGGCCGGCCAGGTGCGAGCGCAGCAGCGGCATCAGCCAGTCGCGCGCCCGCACCCGGTCGTTGTTGGTCTTCAGGCGCGGGTCGGCCTGCAGTTCGCCAAGCCCGAAGGCCTGGCAGAAAATCGCCCACTGCCTGTCGCTGACGACGGCCAGGAAGACCTGCGCGCCGTCCTTCACGGTGAACACGTCGTAGATGCCCCAGGCCGAGATGCGGCTGGGCATGGGCGCGGCGGCCCGGCCGGTGGCGGCGAACTGCATCATGTGCTGGGCCACCAGGAAGACATTGTTCTCGAACAGCGCCGACTGCACTTCCATGCCGCGCCCGGTGCTATCCCGCTGGCGCAGCGCGGCCATCGCCCCGATGGCGCCGAACAGGCCGCCCATGATGTCGTTCACACTGGCGCCGGCGCGCAGCGGGTCGCCGCTGCGCCCGGTCATGTAGGCCAGGCCGCCCATCATCTGCACCACTTCATCGAGCGCGGTGCGGTGGTCGTAGGGGCCGGGCAGAAAGCCCTTG
>JAQGNK010000551.1 GCA_028291905.1 Polaromonas sp. | reverse complement strand
CCATCGAGAGGCCCCGGGCGCGCAGCAGGTAGGTGGCCTGCGGGTGCGTGATGAGCACCTGGCCCAAGTCAATGCGCTGGGCGCCCAGATCTTCTGCGGGCGAGGGAAACCCGGCGCAGACCCGGGCCACCAGCAGGCGCGCGGCCAGCGGCGCGCTCGACAAGAGGACCGGCGTGTCGGGCAGGGCAAGGGCAAGGGCAAGGCCGTGCATGCCGTGCTTATGGCTTGGCGGTCAGGGAAGGCGCCTGCGCGGCTGCAGCGCGCTGCGTCATGCGCTCGAGCTCGGCGCAGACATCGGCCATGCGCCCGGACATCACCATGCGCCCGGCGCACTCGGCGCCCAGACTTGAGTCCGCTTCCCGAACAACGCGCAGGGGTGCTGCGCCCAAGGCGGCGCTGCCCGGCCGCACGCCCAGCATCTCGCGCCTCTCGTGCATCCGGGGTAAGGCAAACACCGCATCGTTGCTCGCCGGCCGGCCCCCATAAGGCAAGGCATGCACCGGCGCCTGGGCCTCTCCTTTAGCCAACTGCCCGATCGTGTGCCTGACGGTGTGCTTGATGCGGCTCATCCACGGCACCAAGGCCTGGACGGGCAGCGCCCAAAGGGGCGAGGCAGGAGCAGCGGCGTTGGAAAAAGGGATGAGACGCATGATGGAACTCCTGAGGTTGAACAAGGTTTGCGGGCGCGATCCGGTCTGCCTCAAGGGGCATGCGGATCGCGTTGGTGCTAAGGGTGCCGGCTTCGTTGCTGCTCCGAGCCAGCGGCGGGGAAAGCAAAAAGCTGCGGGGCGCTGGCTACAGCGCCAGGCTGCTTCGGATCAGGCCCACAGCCAGGCCCTCGAGCTCAAAGGGCTCGCCGGGGTGCACGAAGATCGGCGAAAAGTCGGGGTTTTCCGCGCGCAGCTCGATCTGATGCGGATGGCGGTGAAAGCGCTTGACCGTCACCTCCTCGCCCAGCCGGGCCACGACGATCTGCCCGTTCTTCGCTTCCCTGGCCTGGCGCACGGCCAGCAGGTCGCCGTCCCGGATACCGGCGCCTTGCATGCTCATGCCGCGCACCCGCAGCAGGTAGTCGGGCTGTTGGGAAAAAAGGCCCGGGTCGCACGCATAGGTGTGCTCGATGTGCTCTTGCGCCAGGATCGGGCTGCCCGCGGCCACGCGCCCCACCAGGGGCAGGGCCAGCCGCGCCAAGCCCTGGGAGGACAGGGAAGATGAGAAAAAGGCCGAAGAAGGCGATAGCGCTGCTTCGCTCGCCGCCGGCCCAGCCCCAGGGCGAAGCCGGATGCCGCGCGAGGTGCCGCTCACGAGCTCGATGACGCCTTTTTTTGCCAGGGCCCGCAAATGATCCTCGGCGGCATTGGCCGAAGCAAAGCCGAGCTCGGCCGCGATTTCGGCCCGGGTCGGCGGCGCGCCGGTGCGCTCGATGGCTTGCCGGATCAGCGCCAGGACTTGCTGCTGGCGCGCCGTCAGCCTGGGCGGGTCAGCGTCCAGCGCGGAAAAATTGTTCAGCAGGCTCATCATGGGCGGCTCCTGGAGGGCCACGCTGCTAGGAAGGCAGCGGTGCGGGGGGTTGGCAAAAGACTGTATGAAACTACAGTGGCTGCATTTTTGTACAGCTTTTCCTAAAAGGCAAGCAGACGCTGAAAATTTCGCGCAAGCGGTGTTGCTGCGCTGCGGCGCCGCAGCTGCCGGCGCTTCGATGTTCTGGCGCAGCCTGCAGCGCTTGGCACTGCCGGGTTTGCGGCGCCTCACTGCGGCACGCTGAGCCGACGGCTCCCCAAGTCGCCGCGCGTGCGTTCAAGAGCGTCAAGGGTGCTGAGATACTCTGGCCCATGCAACGATTTGTCCTTACTTTTGGCCTGGCCGCCTCCCTGGCCATGCCCGCCTGGGCCGCGACCCGCTGCCCCGAGCACTTTGCCGCCGGCAGCGCGCCCCTGGTCACCAACCCCAAGCTCAAGGCGCGCACGCAGGAGATCTGCTTTGAGGCGTTTGCCGTGCTGCATTCGGGCATCAGCCGCACGCCGCTGTATTCGGCCGAGCGCCTGACGCGGGACAACCTCAATGGGGCCGGGGCGCTGTCGAGAAAAGACTCGTACCACGCCGAGCCGGCTTTGCCGCCGCAAGACCGGGCCGAGCTGAGCGACTATGCCCGCTCGGGCTACGACCGGGGCCACATGGCGCCCAATGCCGACTTTGCCACCCGCTCGGCCCAGGCCGACTCGTTTTCGCTGGCCAACATGGTGCCGCAGGTGCATGCCAGCAACGCCGGCATCTGGGCCGCCATCGAGGGCGCGGCCCGGCAGCTGGCGACCCAGGAGGGTGAGCTCTACATCATTTCCGGGCCTGCCTTCCTCGGCAACGACCTCCAGCAGGTGGGCCGCGTTCTGGTGCCCACGCATGTCTGGAAGGTGCTCTACAGCCCGAAACAGCAGCGCGCCGGCGCATACCTGGTCACCAACGACGAGTCGCGCGCGTACTCGAGCGTCTCGGTGTCTGACCTGGAAAAGCTGGTGGGCATCAAACTGCTGCCGGGGTTGCCCCAGCAGGTGCGCGATAGCGGTATGGACTTGCCCAAGCCGAGCGCCCCACATGGCAAGAAGCGAAAGAGCCCCAAGACTCAAAACGACCAAAATGTCCAGGTGGAGGACGAATTCACCCTGAAGGACTTCTCCCGCAGCATCCTCGACGCGATCAGGCGCGCCGGCAAACCTTAAGGAAACAGCCCATGACCGAAAAATTCAAGCCCTACGCCAACGAAGCTGACGTGCTGCGCATCGGCGAGCTGGAGATCGAAAACCGCGTGGACCGGGTGACGCTCACCGGCGACGTGGTGTTGACCCGAGACAAGGCGGGCCTGGCGCTGGCCAAGGAGCTGCAGGCGCTCGTTAACGGTGTGGTGAAAGTACTGGCAGCCGACAAGGAACTGCCTGACGTGGTGGAAGTAAAGGAAGCCAGGACGGTCAAAAATCCCTTTGCGTAAGCAATTCGTGTGGTGCGCCGCATGCGGCACACCGCTCATCGCCAGGCGCGCCTCGATGAGCTGCTGCTTGATGCCCCAATAAAGCCTGCATTCTGCAGTTAAAGCTCTTGCAGGGCGCCGGGCTGCTCAGCCGCCTGTGCCTGTGGTGAAGATGAAGGTGCGGCTAAAAGCTGCGGCATTGTTCGTGCCAGCGACCACGGCCTGGTAACGCGTGTGCGCGGCCAGGGGCGCGTCGGCCGTGATGAAGGCTTGATGAGCGCGGAAGTAGCTTTGGCCGCTGACTTTGTTCGGGTCGCTCTGGCTGTTGAGGACTGGGCGCACCTGCACGGCCTCGCCGCTGGCCAGATTTATCAGGCTCGCGCTGGTGATGGCCAGCGCGTTGCCGTCGCGCGCAGCAATATAAATACTGGTCCCCAAGGGATGGCGCGACAAATCGCGCCCGGGCACCGGGCTGGGCGTTTCGTCTGTCAGTTGCCGGTCAATCCCCGTCGAGCCTTCGCAAGGGTAGGTGGCCACGGCTGCGGCCTCCATCAGTTGCGCGCCCGCCGCCTGCTTGAAGGCCAGGTTGACCTGCAGCGTCGCGCCGGACGAGACAGCCTGCGGCACTTCTGCCGGGCTGAGCACGGCCAGGCCGATGTCCCGGAAGCTGCCCATCAGGCCCGACAGGTGGTAGGGGGCGTTCAAAAGCGTCGCCATGCCGCTGGCCCCCAGCCCGCCTTTGCTTGGCGACACCCGCGTCACATTTTCATCGGCCGCGATGAATTGCGCATGCAGCGCATACCCGGCCGCCTCGATACGCTCTTCTGACGTGACGCCGGTAAAGCCAGCCGTGCCTGCCGTCTGGTAGTGGCCCACGTAGCCATTTCGCACATTCCAGCTGGCGTGTCCCATGGCAGCAGCATCCAGCTTCAGGTTTTGTGCCAGCAGGCCAAAGCCGCAGGCCTGGCGCGCTGCGTTGAGCTTTTCAAAAGCGGCGGCTTCCTCGGTGCCTGGAGGGTAGGTGGACGGGCTGCTTGATGTCACCAAGGTTGAGGCGGTAGATACCGGCCCAACCGCAGCAGGCTGGGCGAGTGGCGCGGGGGGTGGCGTAGCGGAGCCGGCGCTGTCGCCGCCGCCGCACCCGGCCAGCGCCGCGAGCGCCCACCCGATACAAAACAGGCTGACGCGTTGGGATTTCATGGATTTTTGCTTTGGAAGTTTTGTGTTCATGAATTCACGATACCGGTCGCATTCGCCAACGCAAACTTCACAAAAATCTTCAAAACGACCCAATGCTCAGGCGCTGCCGGGCTACCCCGCCAGGGTCCCTGAGACCGGCTGGCCCCGGGGTGGACAATGCGCCCATGATCATCTCCACCCATCTGGTTCCCAGAGGTTTTTCCGCCTGCGCGCTATGGCCCTTCATCCTGGTGCGGCCCGAGCACCGCGGCTGCATGGCGTTGATCGAGCACGAGATGGTCCACTACCGCGAGCAGGCCTGGATCACGCCGGCGTGGGTAGTGCTGTACCTCGTGTCCAGGCGGTTCCGGCTGGCCGCCGAGGTGCGGGCCTACCGGCGCCAGATCGCGCTGGGCGGGGTGACGCGCGAGCAGGCGGCCCAAGCCCTGATGGGCTACCGGCTGGGCATCACGCCGGGCGCGGCGATGAAAGCGCTGTCCTCGGGGCCGGCGGGCGCTGGGACTGCCTGACCTGCTGGGGCTCGCATCAGGGATGCTTGGGGCGATGGCAGGGTCGCCGGCGCATGCTTTTTTGCAAACGAAAAGCAGGCGCTCAGCTCCGGAGCGCTTGAGACAATAAGGCACTGCGCCTCCCGGCGCGGGCCTTGATGCCTCAGGCGTAGGGCGTGCCTGCCATGGCCGCTGTCAAGCCGAGGGCGTCCTTGTCGACCACGGCCAGAAAGGCCGCTTGCGCTTGCCCGGTATCCCGGCTCTGGCCAAAGGTGAGGTGCGCCTGGACAAAGGCCACGGTCCATGCGGCCAGGAGCAGGCTGGCCGCCAACTGGGCGTCGGGATCGCCAGCGTCTCGCCCCACGCATTGAGCCAGCGCCACCGCGACGACTTGCGCGATCTCATCGCGTATCTGCCGGGCTCTGGCCTTGAGGGTTTCGCTATCACCGATGGATTTGATCGAATGCCATGCCATGCCATGCCACGGGACAGGGCTTCAGCCTACGAGGCATGACTCACGCTCACGAGACTCGCCGCATCGCTTCAGATGCCCATGATCTGGGAAAAAGCGTACTTGCAGACACTCTGCATTTCAGCCGCCGTCAAGCCGTTGCGGTCCTGCGGGATGGCAGCGGCTCCGCGCAACTCATCCGTGATGCTGGCGAACGATGCTGCGCACTCTTTGAGGACGGTTTCGCTCGCCCCTTGCAGGGCAGGCTTGACGACTGCTTCCCAGTTGTCCTTGAACTGCGGCAGATGCTGGAAGAACAGCTGGATGGTGTCGTACACGTACAGCAGATCCTGTGACTGCTTGGGCTTCTTGCGGTCCTTTTTGATGAGGAATTTCTGCACCATGAAGCAAAGGGGATTGGCCACCCGCAGCTCGACCGGGGCATCGAGCGGCACCTCGTTGTGGGGAAGGCCCACGGTAACCGTCCAGGGATCGACCATCAGGATGTCGAGGTGCCGAATCTTCTGAGCCGATATCCCGGCTGCCTGGAGGGTAGCATCCGCCGCTCCTCCGCGCTTGTAGCCGCTGCCGATCAAGGGCGTCAGGAACTCCGCATAGAAGCCTCCCTGTTCATCCCCCAGCGTGTAGCTCGCAATCGGCGGCTTGAACTCTCCCGACAGGGCTTCCTTGAAGCCCTTTGCCATGAGCGCGGACTTGATGTCGCCCTCCAAAGGGATCGTGCTGTGAAATGCCAGGTCGGTGTCCTTTGTGAACACCGGCTGGTAGTCCAGCTTGTTTGCCTTGGGGTGCAGGGTGTGCAGGCGGTGGCCCCAGCCCCCGATGAAGACCAGCTGAGCTCGCCACGGATCTATTGCCTGCACCAGCTTTGCGAAAGCTTCCAGGTCGTTCATTCAAGGCCTCGCTTCGATCAGAGGTAGCAAGATGTTGCGGTAAATCAGGTCCGCTTGTTCCTGACCACGCGCGGGGTGATTCGAGACATCCAGCCAGACCTGAAGAACGTCGGCAAACACCGAGCCGCCCTGGTGCACCGCGCCTCGGAAAGTGGACTGTGGCGCCAAGGCCTGGCGAACAATGAAGTCGGGAGCCCCATCGGGAGACGCCTTCACCATGTCCCAGCCGCCATCCTGGCTCCCGATGTTGGGGAGTTTGGGTACATACAGATAAGGTGGCATGCCACTCACATGCCCCAGCCGCAAGGCATCAGCCGCCGCAAAAAGCCCTACGCAGGCTTGACCATTCTGCGCGCGCACGAGCTTGGCAAGCTGATCTTGCACGGCCGACCTCAGGAGAAAGCGCATGGGCGCTTCAGGCGGGCGGCGCCGCGCCGCCGAGCGCCACTGGGCGAAAAGCTCCTCCCGGCGCACGAGCGCCATGTAGCCGGAGGACTCATCCAGAAACCGGTCGTGCCTGAGCTGCTGCAGGAGCCTAGACGCGCTCATCTCCGAGACGTTGGCGGCAGCGGCCAGTTCAGCACCACTGCGGTAGCGGCTACGGGGCGCGCTCAAGAGGTCTTCAGGGATGCTTGGTGCCAGCAAGACTTTGAGCATCCACTGGTTGAGATCAGAAAAGAGGTTGAAGCTTTGTGTCGCAGTCGCCTTGTCATGCCTGGCGCGTGAATGCCGCAGGAACTCGTCGCGCTCATCGATGACGAGGCAATTCGAGCCCGCCATCTTCAGGACACCTAAGCCTTCAGCGGACAAGACGCCTACGGCGACGGCTGGCGCATACCGCTCGGCAAACTCCAGCACATGCTTGTAGAGCGACAAAGAAGCACGCTCGACGTGCACCACCGCCATGGGCTTGGCCAGATCATCGCCCGCTGCATGCGATTGGGCCTGCAAGATGGCCTGAGACAGCAAGGGGATCACGCGATCGGGGCGCCCCTCGGAAAGGCTTTTGATCTCCACCAGGAATCGCTCCGCCCCTTTGTGGGCAACGAGGTCCGCGCCATCAGGGGCCCGGGGCACAGGATCGAAGCCCCAGCCATTTTTAGCAAGCCAGTTTTTGACGACGTGTTCTGCCTCTTGGGCGCGAGTGGATGGGGGGTGGGTGACCATGGCATGCTCCTGTCTAACAGGGCCATCTTACCTAAAGCGGCCGTGTTATCAATCATGACCTTGTTATTTAACATGTCCATGTTATTTGTAGAGGGTTAAATTCCCGACAACAGCTCGTCAACCAAAAGACGAGCCACATGCAAATGAATATCGCAAAGAGAGCCTCTCGGCTTGCAGCAAAGCGGACTGCCACCAACGGCCGGTAGTGGCCGTCAGCGCCTATCCGCGGACGAGTTGCCTCTGGCCTGAATTGCTGCTTAGGCGTCATACATGTCTCGTTCGAACCCACCTTCTTTGCCGAGTTTGCCCGTGGCGTCGGATAGAGCCGTTTCCTCACCCTAACTTGAACCACCGACACAAGGATTTTCAATCTCCTGCTACTCGGGCCTGACGGACAGGAAAAAGGCTGCATCAGCTACCTGCGCGGACGAGCACGGATCAGGCAATGGATGCCGGAAATACTGGACAGAACGTTTTTGCCTGTCCGTGCCTATGGGAACAGCCATCGGGCTGGGTCAGGCAGCAGGTCAATGGAGCAGTTCGTGACAGGTTTTTTGGCTCAGGAACCGGGCATAGACAGTCAGCATCAGCAGCCGCGAATCCGTTGCATCGCATAGGTCGCTCAGACAACCGCCTGCAATGAGATAACCCCAGTTCATCGAACAGCCCGCCAGACCGGCGGGCGACAGTCACGCCAATTCATCAGGCTTTTCTATACAACCCGTAACTTTGGCGGCGATCTTAATGTCGAATCTGTAGATGCATTTCCAGAAACCACTGACAACCTAGTCAGCTGGAAAGTCAGAGCATTAATTTCGTACACGTTGAGACTCAGACTCTCTGCAATTTCACGGCGTCCGTGCTTGCGGCTTTGTAGGAAGTCCAGCACTTTGGTTAGCAATTGCGAAGTTTCTGGCTCCATGGGCTCTGGCTCATTAGTCCGGTAGCCACTTTTAGCAATAGCGATGCATAGGCTACGATAGTTCCACTCACTGACTAGCCTTAGCGAATTAAAGCGATATGCCAGCGCAGCCAGCGATACACCCCAGTAGTGCTTAAGCTTCATCAGATAGTTAATGGTGTAACTGGGCGGCTGGTTCGCGATTACGCTTTCACGGGGCATCAGAAAGGCTGCAGCAAATGCATCTGCCTGTCGCTCCATTTCAGGGCCTTGGGCTTGGCCATGCTGCATAGAAAATAGGTCGCGCACCAAGTGGCCCAACTCGTGTGCGGCGTCAAAACGGCTGCGCTCGGTGGACTTGGTAGTGTTGAGAAAGACAAAGGGCTTGCCCTCGTACCATGTGCAGTAAGCGTCTACCTCTCGGGCTTCTTCGGCCAAAGAAAAGACGCGGATGCCTTTGGACTCCAGCAGGTGAATCATGTTGGGAATGGGCGCATTGCCCAAGCCCCACATGCGGCGCAGCGTAGCAGCGGCTTCTTCGGGCTCCAAGTCGCTCAGGTCGGGTAAGTCTGCCTGTGGCAGACTGAACCGTTCCTCAATCCATTTGTTAATCTTGAAGGCAATAGCACCGGCTGCAAAGGAGCAGTCTTTCATTGCCTCTGTCATTTTTGAGAGCTTGCGAAAACTTACCGCATGCTCTTTGATCTCCGGCATGTCCTCGTCAAGAAAAAAAAACTGCTGAGGGAAGTTCAGAAGTTTTGCGATTTTTGCCAGGGTTTCTGGATCAGGAGCGGATGCCCCAGTTTCGTAGTTTTGCAGGCTACGACTGGTGACATCTAATTCCTTGGCTAACTGCGCTTTGGTCAAGCGCCTTCTCACCCGGGCAAATGTGATTTGCTTGGGGTTGATTTCTGACATGGTTGTTTACTCGAAAGTGCCTGTCTTTGGTTCAACTTCCACCGTAGCGGGGGCGTTGGGTGCGTCCTTGCGAATGGTGAAGTCCATGGGGTTGTTGGGGATGCTGCCCAGGATCAGACGCTCTCCCCATTCAGTAATTTTTTTCTTGTCAAAACCGGTCGGCAAGGACAGCTCAAAGCGAACCTCATTGAGGATTTTGTCGTAGTGGTAGAGCAATGCCCAGACCTGGGTTTCTTTTTGATTTTCTTTGGCGAGCTTGATCGATTCGCGGTTGAACAGTTCAAGCTGATTGTTCTTTTGAATGAAATTTTCAGCGACTGCGCCTTTCTCGGCTTGATTAGTGGGGTCTTCAATACCGTTTTTACCAGTCTCACCGTTGCCGGTCATCGTTACGATGGAAATGACGCGATCGGGTGAGCTGATGAAGGGGCAATTTCGTTGCTCGTGGATGAGCCAATTCATGCTTGCCAGCAAGGTACGGAGATCTTCCACGGTTTTCAGCCATTGCTGCACACCTGCTGCTGTGGGGGCTGAGGCGCGCGTGGTCTCATTGCGCCCTTCCAGGCCACCAATGATGGCGTCGCGAAAAAGGTTGGTATTCAGGTTCGGATGCAGTTCCTGCAGCCGTGCTTCCACGTGCGCAGGGTCATCAATGATCGTGGCCCGACGAGCTAGGTCGTTGGAGGGTATCAGTTCAAACTTTCGCACGGTAATTCCTTTTCTATTTCCGGAAAGTTTACCTCATGTTGAGGTTGTAAAAACGGAAAATTTACAGCATCCTGAAGAGACTCGGCTGCTGTAGTTCTTCTAGATGACCTGAGCTGGAGCTTGAGCGAGCAATCGGTCATCCCGGTGCATGCCGATCTCAACTGACTGCTGAGTGGCCAGTCATCGATAGAGCAAGTTATCTCAAACTATTCAGCTTGATAGTGAACCGACCCGCTGAATATTTCTACTGGCACGGCCAGCACACTGGCATGGCGAATAAGCTTGTTCCGTGTCGGTGTGTCAGTTAGATCAGTGCAGTAGCAGGCAAGATTCAATCACGCCAATTCATCAGTCTTTTTCGATGGCTTCGGCTACTCTTTGGCAACTTGCTAGCTCGTGGGCGTGGGCTTGGAACCCTGGGGCAAATGGTGCCCAATTTTGTCGAAAAATTTCAGATCAGGTCATGGCAGCCCAGTTGGGATCACCCGGCATTCTGGGCCAATCCGCGTGCGCAAGGATGGCGGCTTTCGACTCACACCAGTACGTCGATTAGCAGAACGAACTACTCCAAACCGGACGTTCAAGGCTGGCGGGAATGACCGCCCTTCCTGGCCGCTGTTTCCCCTTATAGTTGCGCGAAGTACAACCCTTGGAGCCACCTTCAATGCCCGAGAACCTCTACCCAGAACAAAAAACCATCCCCGAGAAGCAAATTTTGTCGATGTTTCGAGAAGTGCAACTCGGCATGGAAAAGCACGTGAAGTCGAGCTTGTCTGAGATCTATTTCCCCAAAGAGAAAGGCTCAGACATTCTGGAGAACGGCACGGGCACGTTTGTCGACGTTGATGGAGTAAAGGTACTTCTCAGCAACCAGCATGTCATCAAGAACGAGGGACTCCACCATTCGTTTCCCAACCACGACCGCTACGTGTTAGGTGCCTATCTGAAGTACGCAGTTGACGAGCCTGTCGATGTTGGAGTGAGCAAAATTAGAGACGACACCTGGGTAAAGTACGGGAAAGGCGCGTTTGCCATACCGCTGAACCGCTTTGCCCTAAAACACTGTACCTATCCTCACGAAATTCTTTGGTTTGCAGGATATCCTGGTGCACGGGTAAAGCAGCTTGCAGTGACCTACGCCGTCGCACAGGTGTTGTCGACCCAAGAGCACATTTTCCGCGATGAGGAAGTTCCGCATAAACTGTTCGACCCGGTGCACCACTTCGGCGTTGCATACAGTCCAGAGAAAGCGCAGCGTATCAACGAGAGCACTGCATCGAGCAGTCCGGGACTATCGAATCCGCCAGGCCTGAGCGGCAGTCTCGTATGGAACTCCCGGCGGCTTGAGTGCTTTTACACTGATCAACCTTGGGACCCGAGCATGGCTCTGGTAACTGGCATCATCTGGGGCTGGCCAAGTAGAGACTATCTGATTGCTACCAAGGTCGAACACTTCCGTAACTTTTTGGTTCACGCGTCGCGGTTGCAAAGCACTCCGGGTGTTTAATGGTGCTGTCAGCATGTGGACGGCGGAGCTCAGCGCCAGCAGGGCGAATCCGTCGTATCGCGCAGATCGTTCAGGCAACTTCCGGAAACCAAGTAGCGGTCAGTCATCAAACAGTCCGGCAGACCGGTCAGCGACAGTCACGCCAATTCATCAACCCTTTTGCCTTGCCTGCCAAAATCTTTGCCATGCATATTGATAGCAACCAAAGTTGCCAGCCAACGTCTCTGCGCCAACATGCTGTGTCTCTCTTGAAGATTCCTCGCGTATTCTTTGATGGATTCAGCGGCCAATCCTCAATGCGATCATGTAGGGAAATTTAGAGCGCAAGCGTTCCAGTGCCATCTCAACGCCGCTATGCTTGGTTGTTCTGCATTAGCAGGGGGGAGCCTCATGATCATTCCAGCGATCGCCTGGTAGTGGTCACCCTTCACTTTCGATGAAATCTCAATCTTCATGTCACTAGGGTTGATGCGCACTAGGCGCAAGTCGAACAGCGTGTGCAGATCAGACCGAAGCAGCAGACCGTTCACCACTACGTTTGTGCGTTCGCCTAAATATGGCCTTATGTGCGCAGCTTCGAGCGTTTGCTCAACGTCGCAGCCGGTGAAAGCGCAGCGATGGTCGTAGGCCATCAGCAGCGCCTTCCTGAAGCCCGTTTGGCCCTGCCGTCTGGCGATGGCCCCTAAAGTTTTTATTCGTGCATCAGTGTTATCGTTCGGATCGAACTCATCTTCACTTTCGAGCTCGTCTCGCAGAGCATCAAGCTCTTTTTCAATCGGCTGAATGTCCAGACGCTGCGGCCGCAGTTTCGGGTCACCTGGCACGGCGGCCAGCTCCCAAATACCATGGATTTCAGGTTCATAGAACGTGTATGTGCGGATGTTTCGCTCCTCGACAAATAAGAGATCGAGGAAGTTAGAGCCGTCGACTACACGTGGCCTCTGGTTTTGAGACCAGTTCGCCCGGCCAAAGGCGTTTACACAGACAAGATCAAGGTCAGGCCGCACGTTTGTCGGCTTGAAAAGTGGATTCTGTTTTGCGAGGTACTGCTCGACCTCGTCAATCGTCGCGGTTCCACCTAAGGATCATGTCCAAAACGCAGTTTGAGAAGCTGGCATAAAGGCACATGTTGCGTCTGGTGAAACGTTAACGCCAATGGTGCCGTTTACAGCGTTGCATCGAAGAGGTTTTCACCCCATCTCCAGCCCT
>JAQGNK010000549.1 GCA_028291905.1 Polaromonas sp. | reverse complement strand
GGCGCGCCGGTCAATTTCAGCAATGCTTTCCTGCAGGGCGCCGATTTCACCAGTGCCAATGTGAACAACGCGATTTTCACCAATGCCTATCTGGACACCACGCCCAACGGCGGCTGCATGCAGTTCGAGCTGGACAGAACCCACACCTCGTTTCCGGGTTTTTCAGTGCCAACGCCGCCGGGCAGCCGCACCTGCGCCAGGGCCGCGGCGCCGGCGCCCACCTGCGTGCAGTTCACCTACAACCGGCCCACGATCCTGGCGGCGCTGGTGGACCCGCCGACCATCCCCTTGAGCCAGGCCAGCCCCAGGAACAGTACCTGCGCCGGCGCTGCGCCGCTGTGCGGCGACGCCTTCACCGGCGTCGGCCCCAACACCTGCTGGTCAAGCCCCTGAAGCGGCAGCTTCAAAGCCAACCGTCCGTTGCAAATGCCTTTGCAAGGCGCGGTGCTGTTCCGTTCAGGTTTTCACAGTTGCCTCCCAGCTCGCCATTGCTACATTTTTCATAGCCTCCTGCGCAGGCTGGAAGTGCGCAAAAGGCATAAAACACCTAAAAATCAATGCGGGACACCCTGGTAGCGACCCGCCGGCATGGTCGCCTGCTGCCAGCCATTTCAGCCTGTGACAACGCGGGCACGTTGCCAACCGGTCAATTTGTAGGCTGGGCGACTGACTGCTTTCATGTAAAACTATGTCACTAGTTACCTATAAAAGTAAGCAATGACATCTTGGGCCCTGAAACTCATGCTGGTGGCATGCCTGACGCTGATGACTTCCTGCGGCGGCAGCGACACCTCTGCCCCTGCACTTGCGCCCGCTCCGGCTGACACAGCGGGTACTGCCAGCGCGACCGTCGCCCGGATCAACGCCGCCCAGGGCGTGCTGGAGCTGCCGCTGCTGCAGTCGGGCGAGCTGCTCTATGCCGACGTTCGCATCCGGTTTTCGCTTGACGGCAGTTTCGAGCTGCTGTCCTGGCGCCCCGCTGCATCAGCTTTGGCGCAGGCCGATGCCGACCTGCAGCCGCCCGTCGCGCTGGCCGACCTGCAGCGTTCCAGCCAGCCCCTGAAGCTGAACATCCGCCGGCTGCACATGGATGCGCAGGTGTATCAGGCCGTGACGGTGGCGCTTGAAAACGGCCGCTGGCGCTATCCGCAGCCGCTGGTGCCCGCCGCCACCCTGACCTCGAAAGACCTGCGCGCCAACCCGGCGCTGTTTGCCAGGGATCATCAATTGATGGTGATTACAGCGACGCCTGCCCGCGCCGAGATGTTTGCACTGCGGCTGGAAAGCCACAGCTACCGCTTCTGCATGGAGGCGCAGGACGACGGCGTCGATTCCATCGCCCTGCTTGACGCCCAGGGCGCTGAATTGCTGACAGTGCGTGCTGGCGGTCCGTGCGCGGCCTATACGGCAGTGCAAGGGCTGTACAAGATGCGCTACACCTACGGCGGCAGCGGTGCGGGCAGGACGGCATTCATGCGCCAGCGACCCGACGAACAGGACGCCTTGACTCAGCCTCTGGCCGGACAGTTCCCCCTTCAAATGGCAGACAGCGTCAAGGAATACTGGGGCATCCTGGCGACTTTTCTGGATCCGATCACCCAAAGGGTGAGCAATGACGGTTTTCTCGGAATGGCCGGCAGTTGGCCGGGAAATGGCCAGCCCCTTGCCGGTAGTTGTTTTTCAACCATTGCCGCCTTCATCACCTCTACGGCCCTCAATACCGCAAACCCGTTGGCCGCGACCCACCTGTTCGATGGCGCCAATTTTTTTGAACGCATCAATGACAGCGCAGGCCATCCTGCGCGAATCGGATCCGCATTTGCCTGCCCCGACGGAAGGCTGAAGTTTGAATGGGCTTATCAGACTGAAACCGCCCTGGTGCTGGCGGTCCCCGGCTTCACGGTTCCTGATGATCATCCTGTAAAGATCAATGGGTTTACGGCCGAACGCAACACGTTCGTGTTGCAGGGCGCCTCTGGCAAAGGGGGCGACAACCTACCCGACTCGCCGCTGGGCTTCCCGCTTGGCGTTGAAATCACCGAGCCAGCGTTCTCTGGAGGCCTGCGGCCTTTGACGCCCAGCCAGATAGCCGACTGGCTGCCCGAATACCTGACCGTGCTGCGCTACCGCCCCGACGGCCTGCTTGGCACCTCAATCCCCGCGCAAGGACAAGTTGCGCTTTTCAACAGCAAGGATTGCACTGGCGCGGCCATGGTGGTTGACAAATACGACCTGCCCGGCATCATCCCCGGCGGCCCACTGGGCAATTTTGACGGCTCGTTGAAACTGGGCGCGCTGACGACGGCCACGGTTTATGCCAGCAAGTTTCATCGCGGCGAGCGCCAGCAACTGGACCGCTCCGGATGCCTCGTCAGCGGGTGGGGCACCACGGGCTGGAAAGCAGCCTCACTGTCGATCAAGATGGAAATCGCTCAGATTATCGTGTCCACCAAGTCTTGCGAGCAGTGCAACCTGGCCGGCATCGACCTGTCAAACACCGACTTGAGCAATGGCAAGTTCTATGGCGCCAACCTCAACAATGCGCGCCTGGGCCATGCCAACCTCTCGGGCGCCGACCTGCGCTACGCCTCGCTGCAGGGTGCGCAGCTGCCCAACGCCAACCTGGACGCGGCCAATCTATGCTCGGCCAGCCTGAATGCCGCGCCCTCCAGCGCCGGCTCGTCCAACGTGGCGGCCAACCTCAGCGGCGCCTACCTGCGCAACGCCAGTCTGTACGCCAGCAACCTGACCGGCGCCAACTTCAGCAACGCCAGCTTCTACAGCGCCAGCCAAGGCGCCTGCCAGCCCTCGGACTGCAGCACTTACCAGCGCCCCGCCTGCGCCAATGCCTACGGCGCCAAGCTCGACAGCGCCAAGTTCAGCAACGCCTACCTGACCGGCGTGGACATGAGCAATGTCACCGGCAGCGCTGCCGACTTCAGCCATGCGGTGCTGAACGGCGCCTCGTTTCGCAACGCCACGCTCACGCCCGACATCAACGGCACGCCGGCCAACTTCAGCAATGCTTTCTTGCTGGGCGCCGACTTCACCGCCGCCACGCTGGTCAGCCCCATCCTGACCAATGCCTACGGCGACGACAACACCAGTGGCGGCTGCATGCAGACCGCGCTGGACGCCTCCTACACCGCGTTTCCCGGCTTTGCCATGCCCACGCCGCTGGGCAGCAATACGTGCGCCAAGGCGGCTGCGCCAGCGCCCACCTGCGTGCAGTTCACCTACAACAAGGCAACCCTGGGCCTGCAGCTGGCCAAGCCGGCCACGCCCCTGAATCCCAACACCAACTGCTTCAGCAAAGCCCCGTTGTGCGGCGACGCCTTTACCGGCGCCGGGCCCAACACCTGCTGGTAGCCCCGACGGCACGCTAACCAGACCCGCCACCGCCAACGCATGAAAATTTTCCACCCTGGGCGCCCAGCCCTCCAAGCACTCCAAGCCCTTTCATTGACCACCCATCCAAAGAGAATCCGATGAACAACAACCAGCTCCTCACGCCCTCCGCCACCAACCGCCGGCGTTTCCTGCACCAGCTCTCGGGGGCCGGACTGGCGCTGGGCAGCGCGCCATGGCTGGTCGCCTGCGGCGGCGGCAGCGACACCGGGCCAGAGGCAACGCAAGCCCAGCCGCTCAATGAAAGCCGCAGCTATTTTTTCAACCTCTCGAATTCCAAACCCGCCACGGAGTATTTCCTGGTCGCCGGCACGCGCCACATGAAGCTGGCCAAGGCCACCGCAGCCGACCTGAAGGCCATTCAGGGCGACATACCCAACCTTCCGGCCAACGGGCTGACCCATGTGGCGCACCAGATCCAGATGTCCGCCCGCAGCCCCCAGGTCTGCTACATCAAGGCGGTGCATGGGGCTGGCCCTGCCGACTGGGACATGCACAGCATCTTCTATCACGTCCCAGCCACCGGCATCAGCCCCGAGGCCGCGCTGCAAAAGGACTGCAAAAAAGACGGCGACCTGCTGCGCCAGGGTTTCACCCTGTGTCCGGCAGGCGTGCCGGCAGGGCTCGGCTCCTTGATGGCCACCGAAAATTTCTGCGTCGGCCCGGTGTACGACAAGTACAAGGATTATTTTGACCACGCCGTGGCCTTGATTTCAAATCATCCTGAAATCGGCTCGTTCGATGCGGAATCGCTCAACTACATCCACCAGAACATCATCTGCAGCGACCCCAACACCTACAACCTGGCGGTTTCACTGTTTCGCCAGGGCGCGGCCAGCAAGACCGAGAACGTCGGCTGGGCTACCTTGGTGCCGTTTGTCGATCCCAACACCGGCAAGGTCCGGATTGACAGCAACGGCCAGGAAGTGTGCATGGTCAGGTATTCGGCCACTACGCTCAACCTGCTGGGCCTGGCCATTGCCAGCGTGATGCCCAAGGTCAAGAACGATGCCAACCTGGGCGCCAACATCACCGGCCTGCCGGCCGACCAGCTCAATGCCGCCCTGAAGGGAAAAATGTGGGTGGTGCGCAACGGCACGCCGACCGCGCCCGGCGCCGGCACGGCCAGCAGCGCTTTGTTCACCCGCACCCCGGTGGCCAATGCCGCCGCCACCTTCACCTCGCGCGACGTGTCGACCGGCCCCGGCTTCAACATCATCAATGTCGCGGGCAGCGGCCGCACGGTGACCTTCACGGTCGAAAACTGGTATTTGCGCTATTTGGGCCTGTATGCGCGTTTCCTTGATGGCAATGGCAACCCGATCAAGATTGCCGACCTGCCCAACGATGCCAAAAGCCAGTTTTCCAACAACAACCTCAACGGCACCTATGACGGCTTCATCAGCATCATCAACCAGGAGCTGGTGATCCTGGGCATTCCGGTCAAGCAGAACGTGCAGAACTTCAGCATCAAGATACCCGACAACGCCGCCTCGGTCACCATCCTGGCGGGCGGGCTGGGCCACGGCACTAAGTCGTATCCGGACACCATCAACCCCGGCGCTGTCATGACGGCGGTGCTGGACCTGGCGCTGCCCGGCCTGTTCCTGGTCATGGCGGCAGCGCAGGGCCTGGTGTCGCTGTCCACCAAGCTGTCGGTCGCGACCAAGCTGCTCATCAGCACGGCACAGGTGTTCATCACCGCCATCACCGACGCCGGCCTGGTCGGCACTTTTGGCGATGCCAAGACCTTCGCCAACCTGATTGTTCCGGTGGCCTCGACTTTGCTCAAAAGCGCCAAGGAGCTGTGGCCGCTGGTGGTCGAATCGCTGGCCGAAGGCGAGGCCATCGGCGTGGCGGAAGACTGCGTTCCCTTCGGCATCGGCCTGATCATTCAGGCGGTCTGCGCGGTCGCCACGGCCGCGCAGATCACCGAGACCAGCGTTGAAGTCGCCAACTCGCCCTGGACCTACGCCACCCAGGTCGGACTGACCCACGACCTGACCGTCACCCTCAACCACGATCCGGCCGACGTCGCCGGCTTCCCTGCCACGGCGACTTCTTACCGGCTGCTGGCGACCTGCGACGGCGGCTCGCCCAGCGATTCCGGCGTTATCGCCATGCCGGCCGGCACCCGGACCGCGCCGCTGGCCTACACCTTCAAGGGTCTGCCTTCAGGCGGCAACGTGACGGTCTCGGTTGCCTTCAGCGCTGGCTCGACGCTGGTGGGCACCGGCTCGACCGGCAAGGTTTCCAATGTGCTGGACACTGCGAGCATTACGATCAAGGAACTGCTGGTGCCGCTGACGTCAAGCACCCGCTACACCCACCGCGAGAAAACAGCGCTGAACAGCGCCGGCAGGCATGTCTGGCTGCCCACCACAATGCCGCCGCCAGCCCCGGCGCTGAACTGTGGTAACCAGGAAGGCAACCTGTGCTCGCTGGTCGGCATCACCCTGAGCTCCCCTTTTGGCGCGGTGGGCTACGGCTGGCAGGCCTCCAGCAAAAGCGTGACTTCCTCAACCGGCGCCACCGGGCAGCTCTACCAGTTCGCCAATATTTCCTTCACCGAAGACCCGCAGGTTGGCTACATGTCGTCTGGCGTTGGCTTCCCGCTGCCGGCGCGCCTGGCTTATGACCGCTCCAGCCCGAACAGCCACAGCTTCTACATCGACACCAGCACCGGCAAGAGCGTGGTGCGCCGGGTCAACATGACGGCGGTGACGACACCGCCGACGTTCGACAGGCCGGACTCCAACAAGTCGGTCGGCCAGTTTAATTTCGCGTCGGATGCGTTCCTGATCCATCCCACCGGCAAGTTGATCAGCTTCAACTCATCGCTCAGCAAGATGGAGGTGCTGACGCCTGCCGATGCGCCCATGAGCGACGCCAGCGCGCCGCTGGCCCAGTCCTACGCCGGCCCCGGCACGCGCGACGGGCTGATGAACGGCCCGGTGTGCGCCGCCGTAGCGCCGGACGGCACCATCCTGGTCATCGAGCAGCGTAACAACCGCATCCAGGCCTTCGATACCGGCGCCAATCCGGCACCCGTGTTTGGTGGTGGCACCTCCACCATGGCGCTGAAGCAGCGAAGCGCCGCGCAGTACCTGGACATCAGCGTCGAGTTCACCGGCTTCATCTACGTGCTGCTGCTGGACGGCGACACCGGCTTGTTCGTGCTGGACATCTACACCAAGGCCGGCGCCTTCCTGTCCTCGACCAGCGACATGCGCGCCTCCAAGCTCGCCATCGACCTGTTCCGCAATGCCTACACCCTGAACTTCGAGACGATTGGCAACGCCAACTTCATCGAGCCGTCGGTCAGCCAGTGGATTCCGTCGGTGTCCTGAGCCTTCCGGCTCAAGCGCTTGCCGCTGGCCGGGATCAGCTTTCGCTGCTCTCGGCCTGTGCGCCTTCCCCTTCACCCTGCGGCCTGGCCGTGCGGTGACCGTGCTTGGTGACCACTTCCACATAGAACTGCTCTCCGCCTTCCTGGACCACGGTGTCGATCAGGCCCATGAGGGTGGCGAAATGCGCCACGGCGGCGGAGGCTTCGTCATGGCCGAACTTGCAGTCGAAATCCCAAAAATCCACGCCGACGGGCAAGGGGCGGCTGCGCTCGCGCTTGACGTATTTGCGGATGTCGTGCTTGCTGGCCTCCAGCAGGCGGTCGCGGTTCTTGCCTTCGATGTCGAGGCGGTAGGTTTTTCTCATGGGGTGTCCTTGTGTGCGGCGATTGGATGCGTTTCACCCCTTGCGGACGTGATGCAAAAGCGGCCTATTATCGGGCCAGCCCAGCCTGCTCCATCCAGCCGGCGGCAAGCCGTCAGTGCCGGGCCAGCGCCTGGTCAATCGCCTCGTGCAGATGCTGCAGGCCGAAGGACACATCGGCAAACACGCCGTTGACGAAAAACGCGGGCGTTGCGCGCACGCCAAAATGCCGTCCGCTCAGCATGTGCTCCTTGACGCGCTGAAGATAGACATGGTCGTTCATCTCGTTCTGAAAGCGTGCCATGTCCAGCCCCGCCTGCTCGGCATAGCCGATCAGCTGCTTTTCCTTCAGATGCGGCGAATGGGTGAACAGCAGGTCGTGCATCAGCCAGAACTTGCCCTGGGCGCCGGCCGCCTCCGCCGCTTCGGCTGCCAGTTCGGCATGCGGATGGACTTCAGTCAGGGGAAAGTGCCGAAAGGCAAAGCGCAGGCGGGGGCCGAAATGGGACCGCATGATGCCGAGCGCGCCATGGGCCTGGGTGCATGCCGGGCATTCAAAGTCGCCGTATTCGATCAGCGTGACCGGCGCCGAAGCCGGGCCGCGAAGATGGTCGGTGGCCTCGTCAGGCACCAGCAGCGGATCGGGTCTGGAGTGGATGCTCATGGTGTTTCCTTTTCAAAGAGCGCCTGCGCGGCCGCTCGGGCGATCTCAGGAAACACAGTATGCGCCGCCGGACGGCCGGGAATCAAGCGGACGGCAGGCCGGCGACGGCATGCTTCAGCGCGTCAGGAGACTGACGTGGCAGCCGAAGACAGGGCAGCCGCCGCAGCCGCGGCTTCCAGCGCCTCGTCGAGCCCCTTGCAGGACGGCGAGCACACGGCCTGCGACTTGCCCAGCACCTTGCGGGTCCCCATCAGGGAACGGGCGCGGTGCTTGCCGCACATGAAGCACGACATCGTGGCGGCGCCGAACGAAGTAGTGGCGGCAAAGGGCGAGCCCGATACCTTGGATTTGTAGCGCAGGCCGTCTGCGAGTACGGCGGTTTTAGCGTCAGCTCTTGCCATGAGGTTTATCTTCCTTGGGTAATGTGTTTGAACGATTCGGAGCCGGGCGCATGGCGCGGTCCAGGACTTCCTTGGCCTGCCGCTCTGCAGCGAGCGAGGCATCCAGTGCGGAGCGGCAAAGCCCCGCATACTGGTAATTGACGTTTTCATACAACTCGGCAGCCGCCGGATGGGTGTCCAGCAAAGCCGCCAGCGCCTGGCCGGGCTCTACATCGCCCAGCTCGGTGGCCAGGTGCTGCACGACGGAGCGGTACTGCTCGGCGCCGACCGGCACCGCGCTGCATTCCAGGCGCTCAAGCAATTCGGCAAGTACATGGGTCACGGTCAGGTCGGTTTTACGGGAGTGGGGTTGAGTGGCGTTCATGTAACAAAAATTGGGAGCTTTTCCCCAAATTCAAGCACTTTGCCGGCCACCGTCTTCAAGACTGAATGCGCTGCCGAGCCACTGCAAGTCCAACCCGGCTGACATGAACGCTATATTTTTTATAGCTTTTAGCGCTTGCCTGACGTGGGCTGGAGCAGTATTTTACCGCTAAAAATTCAATGCGGCCATTTAGTGCGCGCTTCCAGCAGGGTCTTTGATGGCTTGCGCGGCGCGGCCGCGCAAACTGCATTGCTTAATCCGCCATGCAATGAAAAATGCCTCCCGCGCTGGGCGTTGCTTGCCTTTCAGCTCTTTATTTGATAGCAAATAAGGAAATCGACTACCGGTTCTGAGCTTGTCGATCCCTTGCGCCAACGGGGCGAAAAAGCGGGCTTTTGCCACGACCGCCGGAGCCGGATCCCCTATTTGCTATTTTTTAAATAGCAGCTTGTGCTTTAAAGCAAAGGGCCTTAGCCTTTTTTACCTTGTTTGACCAAGCTTTACACATATGAAATGAGCCTCATCAGCCGCCTCATGCCTTAAAGTTTCATCTGGCAACAAAAACAATAAACAGACACAAATCCCATCTCCCACCATACCCAGATGCTTGCCAAGCCAAGCCGCATCCGGCATATCCCGTTGGCGGCGGCTGCCGGGCTGGTCAGATTTTCGGCGCCGCCACGGCCTCGGCGCCGCTGCCGCTGTTGCGCGAGACGGCCTGCGTGACATTGGCGCCGGCCGGCACGTCCTGGGTCAGCCAGACATTGCCGCCGATGGTCGCTCCCCGTCCCAGCGTGACCCGGCCCAGGATGGTCGCGCCGGCGTAGATCACCACGTCGTCCTCGACCACCGGATGGCGCGGCAGCCCCTTTTGCAGGTGGCCCTGCGCATCGGCCGGAAAGCGCTTGGCCCCCAGCGTCACCGCCTGGTACAGGCGCACGCGCTGGCCGATGACGGCGGTCTCGCCGATCACCACGCCGGTGCCGTGGTCGATGAAAAAGCCCGCGCCGATCTGAGCGCCCGGATGGATGTCGATGCCGGTCACTGAATGCGCCAGCTCGGCCACGATGCGCGCCAGCAGCGGCAGGTCCAGCCGGTACAGCTGGTGGGCCAGCCGGTGGTGGATCATCGCCAGCACGCCGGGGTAGCACAGCAGCACCTCATCGACGCTGCGCGCGGCCGGGTCGCCGTGGTAGGCAGCCAGCACATCGCTGTCGAGCAGGCTGCGGATGCCGGGCAGGCTGGCTGCAAAACCGCGCGCCGCCTGCAAGGCCTCGGCCTCCAGGTCCATGCCGGCGCGGCCCTGCTGGCGGGCGCTGTAGGCCAGCTCCAGCCGCACCTGCGCCAGAAGCCCGTGCAGCGCCGCATCGAGGGTGTGCCCGACATAGAAATCCTCGCTCTCCTGGCGCAGATCCAGCGGGCCTAGCCGCATCGGGAACAGCGCGCCCTTCAAGCCTTCCATCACCTCGGCCAGCGCATCGCGCGAAGGGAATTCACGCCCGCCGGGCTCGCGCGAGCGCTTTTGCGACGCACGCCAGTCCTGGCGCACGGCATGCAGCGCACCGACGATTTCATTGATCTCAAAAATAGCCAAGGCAGTCTCCTGAAAAATGGGGATGGCGGGACATCGGCCGGCCGTTCTGGGACGAGCGCCGACGGCCGCTTGAGCCTGGCTTGAGTCTAGACAACGCGAGCCCGGCCTCCAACGATTAAAAAGCAGTTTCCTAAGCTGAAAACCGCTGATAGGCCTGGCGCCTGCGTCACTACCGCCATCATGTTTGCGGCTTCGCAAGCGTGGCAGGCGCCGTTCGTCGCGTCGGGAGCGGGCAGAAATACGTGACGACTCAACGCGTGGCCCTGATGGCCATTCCCGCGAAGGCGGGAATCCAGCGCGGCGCTCCATCAGCCGTTTATTGGGCATGCCGCTGGGTTCCTGCCCTCGCGGGAATGACGCTGGTTTGTCTGCAAGGCTTGCGTTCGAGACGGCAAGCACCTGCGCAGCATCAAAATTCAACGAAACAAGACGCCAGCGCTTACTTTGCTTGTGCTTTCAGCTATTAAAAAAATACCAATTGAAAGTCTTGCCCGAGCCGCCCTCCACTTACGGCGCAGCCTGCGCAAATCCGCGCAGCACACCGGTTGCGGATCAACAGCAACTGTTGAAGATGCAGCAGCGCAGCTCGAAAAACCCGCGAAAACCGCTGTTTCAAGCCGGTTTTCAGTGGCATGGAAGGTGCAAACAGCAAGGCCATCCACCACTTCCCAA
>JAQGNK010000229.1 GCA_028291905.1 Polaromonas sp. | reverse complement strand
GGGCAGCGCAGGTTGCCCGCAGCGCAGCGCAGGGACCCAGGCAGCCGGGTCGCCTTTTCTTTGCTTACTTTCTTTTGGCGAAGCAAAAGACAAGTGAGTTGCCGCCGGGCAACCCCCGGCCAGCAGTCCAAAGCAGCGAAAACAAGGCCAAGAACAACCACCAAACCAAAGAAAACCAGAGTCGCTATGATTTCAATAGCTATCAGCACAAGCAATACCTGCGCAAAAGCCCATTTCAATCAAAATCCCAGCCCGCAGCACACCGCAGCCGTCCAGCGCTCAACCCAGCGGCTCAACCCGGCGCCATCACCTTATCCGGCGTCATCGGCGTACTGCGAACCCGCCGGCCCGTCGCATGGTAAACAGCATTGCTCACCGCCGCCGCCACCCCGACCAAGCCAATCTCGCCGACGCCCTTGGCGCCCAGGCGGCTGACGATGCGGTCATCCTCCTCGACGAAGATCACGTCGATGTCGTGGATGTCGGCATTCACCGCCACATGGTATTCAGACAAATTGTGGTTCATAAAGCGGCCCAGCCCGTGGTCGGCATGTGTTTCCTCATGCAGCGCCTGGCTGATGCCCCAGACCACGCCGCCCACGATCTGGCTGCGGGCGGTTTTGGCGCTCATGATCTGCCCGGCGGCAATCGCGCTGACCACCCGCGTCACCCGCACCGTGCCGAAGTCCTCATCGACCCGCACCTCGCAGAACACCGCCGAATGCACCGCGCGCACGTAGTTCTTCTGCTTGAGCGCATTGGGCAGCATCAGGTATTTTTCCTCGATGCTGGCCTGGCCGGCATGGGCCAGGATGGCCGTCAGCGGCACCGCCGTGTTGGGCATCTTGATCAGCTGCATGCCGCCATTGGCAAACTCCACTTCGGAAAAGCGGGTGATTTCAAACGGCGAGTCCGGCATGGCCTTGGCCAGCTTCCAGAGCTTTTTCTGCAGCTTCTCGCACACGCCCTCGACCGCCGAGCCGACGGTGGTGACATGCGACGAGCCGCCCTCAATCGGCGCGAACGGCAGGGTCGAGTCGCCCAGCTTGAAGATGACCTGCTCCAGCGGCAGGCCCATCGCGGCGGCGGCGATCAGGCTCATCACGGTGTAGGTGCCGGTGCCGATGTCGCTGGCCGCGCTGCTGACCTCCAGCCGGCCGTCGGCATGCAGCACCGCCCGCGCCTTGGCCAGCATCTGCATCGCGTCCCACTGGCCGCTGGCCATGCCCCAGCCGATCAGCTCGGTGCCTTCCTTCATCGAGCGCGGTGCCAGCGGCCGCTTGTCCCAGCCGAAGCGCTCGGCGCCTTGTTCATAGCAGGCGCGCAACTCCTTGGTGGAAAACGGCAGGTCCTTGGCGGCATCGCGCTCGGCATAGTTTTTCAGCCGCAGCGCCAGCGGGTCCATGCCCAGCGCATACGACAGCTCGTCCATGCCGACTTCGAGCGCATGCATGCCGTGCGCCGCGCCGGGGGCGCGCATGTCCATCGGCGTGTAGTGGTCGAGCGCGACCAGGCTGTAGTCCAGCTTGACGTTGTCGCAGTGGTACATCTGGCCCGACCAGTTGACCACCACCTCGACGTAATCCTCTATCCGCGAGGTCTCGGCAATCGCCTCGTGCATCACGCTTTTGAGCGTGCCGTCGCTGTCGGCGGCGAGCTTGAGGCGCTGCCAAGTCTCGGGCCGGTGACCGAAGGTGAACATTTGCTGGCGCGTCAGCACCACGCGCACCGAGCGCTTGAGCTCCAGCGCCCCCATCACCGCCAGGATCAGCTGGTACTGCGGCCGCAGGCCCGAGCCGAAGGCGCCGCCGATGAATGGATTCTTCACCGTCACCTTGTCCTTGCCCAGGCCGAACACCTGCGACACCACCCAGCGGCTGTTTTGCGAGCTTTGGGTCTTGTCGTAGATCGTCAGGTGGCCGTCCTCGGACCGGATCACGGTGCTGGCATGCATCTCCAGCGGGTTGTGGTGCTCCACGCCGTGGTAGAAGTCGCCCTGGATCTTGACCGGCGCCGCTTCAAAGGCGGCCTCGGCGTCGCCGGTGGGCTTCGGGGGCGGCGAGTAGCCGGCCTTGAGCCGGCTCGGCTCGTGGCTGCGGTACAGGTTGGTCAGCAGGCTGGTCTGGTGGGAGTCCTCCTCATACGACACCCGCACCAGCGAGGCCGCGTAACGCGCAGTTTCGAAGGTCTCGGCCAGCACCAGCGCGACTGGCTGGCCGCTGTAGAGCACGCCTTCGCTGTGAAATGGTTTGAAGGGCGAGCCGCCGGGCGCGGTCATGTCCTTGTAGAACAGGTCGAGCCTGCGGGTGCGCGGCCGGTGCAGGTGCGACAGGATGGCCAGCACCCCCGGCACGGCCCGCGCCTCGTCCAGGTGCAGGGCGGTGATGCGGCCCTTGGCAATCGTGCTGTTGACCACCACGCCATGGGCCATGTCGGGCGTGACATGCTCGGCCACATAGCAGGCCTGGCCGGTCACCTTGGCCCGGCCATCGATGCGCGAAACCGAATCGCCCTTGGCCACGAAACCGGTGCCCGGCTCGGCCACCGGCTGGATGTCTGCTGGGTAAATCGCGCTCATGGCTGGCTCTCCTGGTCGGGCTGGCTGTCGCCGGCATTGCTGACGGTGCCGTCGGCCGCCGTCATCAGCGCCCGCACCACGGCGCGCCGCGCCATCGGAATCTTGAAATCATTGCTGCCAAAGCCGGTGCCGTACGACTTGGCACCGTGCAGCAGCAGCTCGGCCGCCTGGTTGAACAGCGCGTGGCTTATGGGCTGGCCGACCAGCAGGGCCTCGGCTTCAGGGCTGCGCCAGGGCTTGTGCGCCACGCCGCCGATGGCGATGCGCCCCTGCTTGATGAGGCCGTCATCGTCCATCTCAAGCGCTGCCGCGACCGATACCAGCGCAAAGGCATACGAGGCCCGTTCGCGCAGCTTGAGGTAGGCCGAATGCGCCGCGAAAGCCTGCGCCGGCGGCAGCTCGATATGGGTGATGAGCTCGTCGGACGCCAGCGCCGTGTCGATGTCCGGCCGCTCGCCCGGCAGGCGGTGAAAGTCGGCAAAGGCAATCGTGCGGGTGCCGCGCAGCGACTGCACTGCTACCTGCGCGTCGAGCGCCCGCAGGGCCACGCACATGTCGGACGGATGGGTGGCGATGCAGTGCTCGCTGGCGCCCAGGATGGCATGCTGGCGCGCCAGCCCGCCGATGGCCGGGCAGCCGCTGCCGGGCAGGCGCTTGTTGCAGGGCACGCCGGCGTCATAAAAATAGTAGCAGCGGGTGCGCTGCAGCAGATTGCCGCCATTGGTTGCCATGTTGCGGATCTGCGGCGACGCGCCCGCCAGGATGGCCGAGCTGAGCAGCGGATACTGGCTGCGAACCTGCGCGTGGTAGGCGGTGTCGGCATTGCGGGCCAGCGCGCCCAGGCGCAGCCCGCCTTCGGGTGTGGCTTCAATGGCGTGCAGCGGCAGGGCGTTGATATCGACCAGCCGCGTCGGCCGCGCCAGGTTTTCCTTCATCAAATCAAGGATGTTGGTGCCGCCGGCAATAAACCGGCCAAAGCCCGCAGCGCCCGCCAGCGTGCTGCCGGGCGGGTCGAGCTGCGACAGCGCCGCCTGCACCGAGTCAGGCGAAGTGAAGGTAAACGGGTTCATGCCGGCACCGCCCCGACGACGACCGGCTGCTGCGCGTTGCGCCTGGCGCTGGCGGGCCGGGCGCCCAGCGCCACCTCGCACACCGCCTGGGTGATTTGCGGATAGGCGCCGCAGCGGCAGACGTTGCCGCTCATCAGCTCGCGCACCTGGTCCGGGGTTTTGGCCTCGCCCTCGTTCATCAGCCCGATGGCCGAGCACAGCTGCCCCGGCGTGCAGTAGCCGCATTGGAAGGCGTCATGGTCGATGAAGGCCTGCTGCAGCGGATGCAGCCCGCCGGCGTTGGCCTCCAGCCCGGCCAGGCCCTCGATCGTGGTGACCTCGCGCCCGTTCTGCATCACTGCCAGCGTCAGGCACGACAGCACGCGCTTGCCGTCAACCAGGACGGTGCAGGCGCCGCACTGGCCGTGGTCGCAGCCTTTCTTGGTGCCGGTGAACTGCAGCTTGTCGCGCAGCAGGTCGAGCAGCGACACCCAGGCCTGCAGCTCAAGCCGGTAGGGCTGCTGGTTGATGTGCAACTCGATGCGGTGCTGGGAACAGCCGGCGGGCGCGGGCAGAAACGGGCTATCACTATCAGCCATGAGGAACTCCTTGGGGTTGAGGCTGGAAATCGCCATTCCCGCACGCGGGACCGGGGCATGAAAGCCAATGCTAGGACAGCGCTACTTTGCGGACTGAAAGCGTGGATAACGCAGAAGCGTCAGACAAAGCCGCCGCCATGCAGGCAAACAGCCTGATGGGCCGGGTTTCAGCCAGCTTCTGTAGCTTGCTATTGAAAAGATAGCTGCTGGCGCAGGCAATGCCTTCGCAGAAGGCCTTTTTGGCTTGAATTTCCGGCAAGGTCGAAATCTAGGCCTCTGCGGGGCCTGCCACCGCCGGGCTTCGTCGATGGCAAACCAGGCCGCCCGGCCCGCCCAAGCTGCTACATTGCCAGCCATGAATCATCAAGCAATCGACTCCGGCGGCGCCGAGGCGCTCGAACTGGCCGGCAGGCATATCGTGCTGGGCTTGTCCGGCGGCATTGCCTGCTACAAGTCGGCCGAGCTGTGCCGGGGGCTCATCAAGGCCGGCGCCACGGTGCAGGTGGTGATGACAGAGGCGGCCGGGCAGTTCATCACGCCAGTCACGATGCAGGCGCTGAGCGGCCGGCCTGTGTACACCAGCCAGTGGGACGGCCGCGAGCCTAACGGCATGGCCCATATCAATCTGTCGCGCGAGGCCGATGCGATCTTGATCGCACCCTGCAGCGCCGACTTCATCGCCCGGCTGGTGCAGGGCCGGGCCGACGAGCTGCTCAGCCTGATGTGCCTGGCCCGGCCCATCGACCGGGTGCCGCTGCTGGTGGCGCCGGCCATGAACCGCGAGATGTACGCCCACCCGGCGACCCAGCGCAACCTGGCGCAGCTGCAGGCCGACGGCGCCGTGGTGCTGGGCGTGGGCAGCGGCTTCCAGGCCTGCGGCGAAACCGGCGACGGCCGCATGCTCGAGCCCGAGCAGCTGGTCGAGGACCTGATCGCGTTTTTCACGCCCAAGGTGCTTCAGGGCCAGCAGGTGCTGGTCACCGCCGGCCCGACCTACGAGGCGATTGACCCGGTGCGCGGCATCACCAACCTGTCGAGCGGAAAGATGGGCTTTGCGATTGCCCGCGCCGCCCGCGAGGCCGGCGCCGAGGTCACGCTGGTGGCTGGCCCGGTCGGCCTGGCCACGCCGCGCGGCGTTACTCGCATCAACGTGAAATCGGCATCAAACATGCTTGCAGCGGTTGCGGCGCATGCGCAGTCAGCTACTGTTTTCATAGCGACCGCCGCCGTGGCCGACTGGCGGCCCGCCGCCCCGTCGGCGCAAAAAATCAAGAAGGACGGCTCCGGCCAGGCGCCCCGGCTCGAATTCACCGAGAACACCGACATCCTGGCCAGCGTAGCCCGCTCGCCCGCCGCGCAGGCTGGCCGGCTGTTTTGCGTCGGCTTCGCCGCCGAAAGCCACGACCTGCTGGAGAACGCCCAGGCCAAGCGGCTGCGCAAGCAGGTGCCGCTGCTGGTCGGCAACATCGGCCCCGACACCTTCGGGCAGGACGACAACGCCCTGCTGCTGATCGACGCCCAGGGCAGCCTGGAATTGCCGCGTGCCTCCAAGCGCCTGCTGGCGCGCCGGCTGGTGCAGGAAATCGCCCAAAGGATGGCTGCTTCTGCAGCCCTTCATCACCAAGCAGGCACCGCATGATCCATCCTTCCGACACCCCGCCCAACGGCGACTTCGCCGCCTATGTCGAACGCCTGACCGGCGCCCAGGCCGTGCCTGCCGCCAAGCAGGACCTGTTCAGGCCAAAGGGCGGCGTGGCGGGCGGCTCATCGTTTTCGGCCAGTTCCGGGGTGCCATCGGCCAGCGCGGACGTGGCGCCGGTCGCGCCAGCCTCGTTTGCCACGCATGTCAAATGGGCGGTTGGCTTGTGGCTGGCCGTGCAGCTGCTGGCCAGGTATGTGCCAGTCGCCGGCAACCTGTTCATTCCCGCACTGGGTATTTATGCGGCGTGGGTGATCTTCAGGCTCATGCGCCGTGCCCCGGCCGGCGGACTTTTCAACAAACTGGGCGCACTGGCCAGGCAAGCCGCCGAAGAAGCAAAAAAAGCGCAAGCCCTCAAACCAAAAATCAAACCATGAACATCGACCTCAAGATCATCGACCCGCGCCTTCAGGACAGCCTGCCCGACTACGCCACGCCCGGCAGCGCCGGCCTCGACCTGCGCGCCTGCCTGGATGCGCCGCTCACGCTGGGCCCGAATGAATGGCAGCTCGTGCCCACCGGCATCGCCATCCACCTGCACAATCCCGGCTACGCCGCGCTGATCCTGCCGCGCTCCGGGCTGGGCCACAAGCACGGCATCGTGCTGGGCAACCTGGTCGGCCTGATCGACAGCGACTACCAGGGCCAGCTGATGGTCAGCGCCTGGAACCGCAGCAGCGCGGCCTTCACCATCGCGCCGATGGAGCGCATCGCCCAGCTGGTCATCGTGCCGGTGGTGCAGGCGCAGTTCAATCTGGTCAGCGAATTTGCCGTCAGCGAGCGCGGCGAGGGCGGCTACGGCTCGACCGGGAAGCACTGACAAATCAATCAGGCGGCCAAGCTGGCAAGCCCGCCAACTGTCGGGCTTGTCCTACGGCCATTGATTGCTGCCTCCCACTGTCGCTAGGCCTTCAACCTGACTGCACTTTTTCCGGCGGCGGCTGTCTAATCGCTGTATTGGAAGCGAGGCGTCATGAAGCCTTGCACCACTATTCACATAAGTTCACAGGAGATTTCCATGCAACGCATTTCCCGCTTCATTTCCGTCACCTCTTGCGTGGTGGCGCTGGCTGGCCTGACCGCCTGCGTCGCGCCGCCGATGGGTCCGCAAGGACAGATGTCCTCCTATCCTGCGACCAGCTACCCCACGCAACCGGGCCAATATCCTGCCCAGTATCCGAACCAGTACCCGGCGCAAACCCAGTACCCGGCCGCCAACCAGCAGCAGGGCAACTACGTCGAATATGGCCGCGTCAACAACATCGAGGTTTTCCAGACCCAGCAGCAGGCGCAAGGCTCCGGCGCGGGTGCCCTGCTGGGCGGTGTCGCCGGCGCGGTGCTCGGCAACCAGGTCGGCCGCGGCTCCGGTCGCAGCGCGGCGACGGTGGTGGGCGCCGTCGGCGGTGCCTTCGCCGGCAACGCCATCGAGAAAAACAGCAATTCGGGCGTGAGCCAGGCCTACCGTGTCACGGTGCAGCTCGACAATGGCGGCGGCCGCTCCTATGACGTGCCCGCCACCGGCGACCTGCGCATCGGCGACCGGGTGCGGATTCAAAATGGCCAGCTGTTCCGCTATTGATCCAGCTCAACCGCTGACGTGAAAGCGGCGCTGCAGATCAAACTGCAGCGCCGCTTTTTCGTGGCCGGGTTGAGCGTAGATTTCAGTGGAGCGTTCCGTTGCCCGGTGTTGAAGACTCCAGCTTGAAGAAGCCGGTGCCCAGCGAACCCCGGCCGACTTCCTCCAGGCTGGCTTCGCGCACCGACTCGACCTTGAGCGCCAGCCGGATGGCAATGCCGCCCAGCGGATGGTTGCCGTCGAGCACCACATGCTCGGGGTAGATGTCGGTCACGGTGTAGATATGCTGTGGCGGAATGGTTCCGCTGTTGCCGGCCGGCATGGCGGCGCCGTCGAAGGTCATGCCTTCTTCAAGCTCGGCCGGAAAAATGCCGCGCGGCTCCAGAAACACCAGGTTCTCATCGTAGTCGCCAAAAGCATTGTCAGGCTCCAGGTGCAGCTCCAGCGTGTCGCCGGCCGCATGGCCCTGCAGCGCTTCTTCAATCGAGGCCAGCAGGTCGTCGCCGCCGAGCAGGAACTCGACCGGCTCGTCCAGTTCGTCCAGCACATCGCCCAAGGTGTCTTTCAGCGTCCAAGTCAGGGCTACGACGCATTGCGGGGTGATTTTCATCAGACAATTGTCCCATGGATGTCACTCAACCCCTTGCCCTTCTCGCCGGCCTCAGCCCGGCCCAGTTCATGCGCCGCCACTGGCAAAAAAAGCCGTTGCTGGTGCGCCAAGCGATTCCCGGCTACCAGCCTTTCCTGAGCCGCGCCGCCCTGTTCAAGCTGGCGGCAAGCGAGCAGGTCGAGTCGCGCCTGATCGTGCGGCAGGAAACAGGCTGGCGCATGAAAAAGGGGCCGCTGGCGTCCCGCAGCCTGCCGCCCCTTAGCCAGCCGGACTGGACGCTGCTGGTGCAGGGGGTCGATCTGCACGAGCCCGCCGGTCATGCCCTGCTGCAGCAGTTCCGCTTCGTGCCCGATGCGCGGCTCGATGACCTGATGATCTCGTTCGCCACGCCGGGCGGCGGCGTCGGGCCGCATTTCGACAGCTACGACGTGTTCCTGTTCCAGGCCAGCGGCCGCCGGCGCTGGAAAATCGGGCTGCAGAAAGACCTGAGCCTGCAGGCCGACGTGCCGCTGAAAATTTTGCAGAACTTCGAGGCCAAGGAAGAATTCGTGCTGGAAGCGGGCGACATGCTCTACCTGCCGCCGCGCTATGCCCACGACGGCATCGCTGAGGCGAGCCTTGGCGCCAACGGCAAGGCGGCCGACTGCATGACCTATTCCATCGGCTTTCGCTCGCCGGCGCAGACCGAGCTGGCGTCGGAGCTGCTGCACCGCCTGGCCGAAATCGGCGAGGATGCGACCGAAGACGCCAGCGCCGAGCCAGCCGGCAAGCCCGCCAAGCCGCAGCGCCTCTACCGCGACCTCGCGCAGCCGGCCACCGCAACACCGGCGGCCATGCCGGCCGGGCTGGTGGAGTTTGCCGGGGCGGCAGTGCTCGAAGCCCTCAAAGACCCGCTGGCGCTGGGCTGCGCGCTCGGCGAGTACATGACCGAACCCAAGCCCGGTGTCTGGTTCGACGAGCCGGCGCAAGCCTGGGACGGCGCCGGCGTCAAGGCCGGCCGGACCGGCGTGGTGCTCGATGCGCGCAGCCGCATGATGTACGACGCCAGCCACATCTTCATCAACGGCGAAAGCTACCGCGCCAAGGGCGCCGACGCCGGCCTGATGCAGCGCCTGGCCGACCAGCGCCAGCTGGCGGCGCCCGATCTGCGCAAGGCAAGCGCCGGCGCCATCGATCTGCTGGGCGACTGGCATGAGGCCGGCTGGCTGCAGCTGACGCTGCCAGAGGCAGCCGGCAGCCTGACCAAACCGTAGTCACCCGAGCCGCGCCTGACTTTAAGGAAAACCTTCATGACATCCCCCGAACCAGGCGCTCCAGCCGCCGTGCCGGCGCCCTTGCTCGAAGGCCGGTTTGACGGCCGCAACGAGTTTTCCGAACTGATCCGCCAGGCCCTGACGACAGCGGCGGCGCAGGGATGGCGTGAAATCATCCTGTGCGACCCGGACTTCGAGGACTGGCCGCTCGGGGTAAGAGCGGTGGTACAGGCGCTGAACGACTGGTCCAGGCGCGGCGGCAAGCTGACGATGCTGGCCAGGAACTACGACACGGTGCTCAGGCGGCATGCGCGCTTCGTGACCTGGCGGCAAACCTGGTCGCATGCGGTGGAGTGCCGAAAAAGCGCCAGGCTATCGGCTGACAGCCTGCCCAGCGCCTTGTGGAGTCCGGGCTGGATGTTCGAGCGGCTGGATTTAGCGCGCAGCACCGGCGTAGCGGGCTCGGAGGCCAGGCGCCGGCTTTTCCTGAAGGAGCGCCTGAGCGAGCGGCTGCTGGGCAGCTCGCCGGCATTTCCGGCAACGATTCTCGGTTTGTAGTGTGGTTTTCCCGTTGCAGCCTGCGCTTCACGCACTTATTTCAGAGGGCCAAGGGTTTTCATGCTTGTGCTCGCCAGCATATAATTTAGAGCTGGGTAGAAAGCGCTAGAGGCCTTTGCCTCGGTCAAAAACACAACTTGAATTTTGGTTTGGGTATGTATCTTTTGACAATTTTCCGCAAATTGTTTTGTTAAACATCATCAAGGATTCTAGAAATGAACAAGTCCCTCGTTTTGGCAGCCATCGTTGCTGCTCTCGCCTTGTCTGCCTGCGGTAAAAAAGAAGAAGTCGCACCAGCTGCCGCACCAGCGACGACCGTTGTGGTTCCTGCGCCTGCCCCTGCAGAAGCTCCTTCCGCCGCAGCCGCTGCCAGCGCTGCCACCGGCGCTGCTTCTTCAGCTGCCGATGCAGCCAATGCGGCCGTGAGTGCCGCCACGAGCGCAGCTGCTGCTGCCGGCAGCGCTGCCAGCGCCGCGGCTCCTGCTTCTGAAGCCGCGAAATAATCTTTCTGGTTTCCTTAAAAAGCCGCCTTCGGGCGGCTTTTTTCATGGCGCTGCCTGAGCCTGGCCGGTTTGGGCAACTGTGTTGAAAACGTAGCTGATAGCTGGTTCTTCAAACCTGCAGCCAGGGCGTGCCGCTGGCGGCGTCGGCCACCACGATGTCACTGCCGTGCCAGCCCAAGGCGTCCGCCATCACTTGCCGCACCAGCTCGGGCTGGTTGTTTTGCACGCTCAAGTGCGCGGCCACCAGATACTTGAGGCCGGCATGGACTGCGGCGCGGGCAATGTCGGCGGCCGCGACATTGGACAAATGCCCGTACAAGCCGCCGACCCGGCGTTTCAAGAATGGCGGGTAGGCCGACTGGTTCAGCATGCCGGTGTCGTGGTTGCATTCCAGCAGCAGCGCATCGCACGCCTGCAGCTGCGCCAGCACCTGCGGCGTCGCATGGCCGAGGTCGGTCAGAATGCCCAGCTTTGACGCGCCATCGGTGCAGCTGAGCTGCAGCGGCTCGCGGGCGTCGTGGGGAACGGTGAAGGGCATCAGCTGCAGGCCGCCCAGGTCAATTTTTTGCCGGTCGCGGGCAGTGCGCAGCAGGCCGTCGAAATCCGGCGCGCCAATCGCTGAAAAGGTGCCCTGGCTCATCCAGACCGGAATCCTGTGGCGCAGTGCCAGCGCCCGTGCGCAGCCGATGTGGTCGCCATGCTCATGGGTGATGAAGACCGCATGAATGTCCTGCGGCTGCAGGCCGGCCTGGCCCAGCCTTAGCGCCAGCTGTCGGATGCCCAGTCCACAATCGATCAGCATGCGAAAGGGCAGCAGGCCGCTGGCTTCTACCAGTGTGCAATTGCCTGTGCTGCCGCTGCCCAGGCTTTTAAATTTCAGCACCGTGGAAACCCGCTCTCTGGCCAGGAATGATGCGGACGGACCTTACTTCAGGTCGTCGGCAATTACCTGCACGATGCGCTGCGCATTGGCTGAGCCTTCGGGCGTGCCCTGGGCATTGAGGACCGAGACGGTGGTCTTTTCACCCGCGCTCTTGACGGCGATGCGGTATTTCAGCGGCGGCGTGGCCGCTGCCGAGCCGCTGAACAGCTTGCTGAAGAAGCCCGGTTCGCCCTTGGGCGTGACCGGCTCGACATAGCGCACGAAGTAGGTGCCTTGGCTGCGGTCGCGGTCTTCGACGGTGAAGCCGGTGCGGTCCAGCGCCAGGCCGACGCGGCGCCAGGCGCGCTCGAAACCTTCATCCATCTGCACGACGGGTACGTTGTCCAGCATGGACACCCGTGAAGTGGCCTGGGTGGCGCCCGAAGCGATCAGCGCCTTGGACTGCTCCTGCGTCACGCCGAGCTTGACCATCATGCGGCGCAAAAATTCGGCTTCCAGCTCCGGATCGGCCGGGCGGGGTTGCCAGATGGTGCTGTCGCCATCCGTCTTGCTGGTACCGCCGCCCCTGCCGCCGGTCATCACTTCCTCCATGCCGCGGTGGCTGATGTAGATTTCGGTGCCGCCATCGGGGCGGCGCTCCAGCCGGGTGCGGAACTTGTCGCGCTCGCCGGTGGAATAAAGGCTTTCAAGCACCTTTCCCAGCGTGTTGCGAATAAAGTCCTGCGGGAGCTTGGCCCGGTTCTCGGCATAGTCGGTTTCCATGATGCCGAGGTTTTCCTGGTCCTGCGCCAGCAGGAATCCGCTTTCCAGCCAGAAGTCGCGCACCGGTGTCCACAGTTTGTCAGCCGGGCGGTTGACCACCAGCCAGCGCTGGTTGCCCGAGCGCTCGATGCGCACATCGGCCACTGCGTTGGCGGCGGTGGTCGGTGCGACCAGGGCCGGCTGGCCGGCCTGGTAGCTGCTGGCGCTCACGGCCGTGCCCGGCACCACATAGCGGGTTTCGCGGCTGAGCTGGGTCAGGTCGGGCGGCACATCGAGCGAAGGCCCCTTGGCGCCGCTGGATTTGTAGTCGATCCGCTCGCCCTCCATGGTGTCCTTGATGGTGGTGCAGCCGCCCAGGAGGCTGGCCGCCGCCAGCGCGCAGACTGCGGCGGCGCTTCGGGATTTCAGCAAGGCAGGAGGCTGGATGAATGTCGGCAATGTCGTCACGTGAATTCCCTTAAAAGTCAGATCAGGCCGCAGACGCGCAGGGCGTTCTCGACGGCGGCTTCGTTGCTTGTCTCAAGCGGTGTCATCGGCAGGCGCAGCGTGGGGCCGCACAGCCCCATCCGGGCCATCGCCCACTTGACCGGGATCGGGTTGGCCTCGATGAACAGGTTGCGGTGCAGCGGCATCATCAGCAGCTGCAATTCCATCGCCCGCTTGGTGTCGCCGGCCAGTGCGGCCACGCACAGCTCGTGCATGAGGCGGGGCGCGACATTGGCCGTCACGCTGATGTTGCCCTGGCCGCCGCACAGCATCAGCGCCACGGCGGTCGGATCGTCGCCCGAGTACACCGCGAAACCCTTGGGCACGTCCTTGATCAGCCACTGGGCGCGCTCGATGTTGCCGGTGGCTTCCTTGATGCCGATGATGCCGGGCACCTCGGCCAGGCGCAGCACAGTGGCGTGGGCCATGTCGGCCACCGTGCGGCCGGGCACGTTGTACAGCACCATCGGCAGGTCGCCCTCGGCCTCGGCGATGGCCTTGAAGTGCAGGTACTGGCCCTGCTGCGTCGGCTTGTTGTAGTAGGGCACGACCTGCAGCTGGCAGTCGGCGCCGACCTGCTTGGCGAACCTGGCCAGCTCGATGGCCTCGGCGGTCGAGTTGGCGCCGCAGCCGGCCATGATCGGCACGCGCTTGCTGGCCTGCTCGACCGCGACGCGGATGATCTCGCAATGCTCCTCGACATTGACCGTGGGCGACTCGCCGGTGGTGCCGACCACGCCGATGCAGTCGGTGCCTTCGGCGATATGCCAGTCAACGAGTTTTCGCAGGGTGGGGTAGTCCACGCTGCCGTCTTCATGCAAGGGCGTCGCCATTGCAACAATGCTGCCGGTAATGGGGTTCATGTCGT
The DNA here is from genome assembly GCA_028291905.1 of Polaromonas sp. Taxonomy (GTDB): domain Bacteria; phylum Pseudomonadota; class Gammaproteobacteria; order Burkholderiales; family Burkholderiaceae_C; genus Polaromonas. Next base: position 2,514 of record JAQGNK010000229.1, on the reverse strand, counting down.
GCTTGTAACGTGGTGGCTGGAGTGATGGGTAACGCCTCAGTGGCCTGAAGCCCCAAAAAGCCAATTGTGCATTCTACCTAGAGCTTAGGGCAGGCAGTAGCGGGGAGGCGGGCCCGCCAGCGGGGCTGCGCCGCCGCCTGAAACCGAGGGGTTTGCCGCTTCGCGCACGGCGGCGATGCGCTGCACGAAACGCGGGGGCTGCACCGGCGCACCTTCCTGGAAACCGTCTTCAAAGGCCACGATCCGCAGCCCTTGGCACACTTGCAGCAATTCGCCCGGACGCAGCAAAAAGTCTGGCCTGGAAGGCTTGCCAACGGTTTCATTGCCCTGGGTAAAGGTTTCGTAAATCAAGACGCCGCCGGGCGCCAGGCTGTCCAGCAGGACCGGCATCAGCGGGCGCCAGAGGTAGTTGGTGACCACCACCGCGTCGAACCGCCGGCCCGGGAAAGGCCACGGTCCGTTCTCGATGTCGGCCACCACGGCCTCGCAGGCCGCTTTGGGTAGTGCTATGGATTCAATAGCTGTCTGCGCAATGTCCACAAGCACCAAGGCATGATTTCGTTCATGAAACCAGCGCGCATGGCGGCCCCGCCCGCAGGCCACGTCCAGCACCGTGCCGCCGGGCGCCACCAGGTGCGACCAGCGCCGCACCCAGGCCGAAGGCGGCTCGGCGCCATGAATGCGGGCTTGGCTGGAGTCTGCTGCGGCCATGATGGCTTTCAATGTGGCTTGCTGCCGTTGTTGAGCGCGGCCAGCGCCATCCGCTCGACTAGGCCCGGCGCGATCAGCTTGAGCCATCGACCCAGCTTGCCTCTGGCGCTCATGACGACCTCGCGCTCGCGCTTGTGCATGCCGTTCAGGATCAGCCGGGCGCATTTCTCGATGCTCATGGCCTCTTCTTCCTTCAGGCCGCTGACACCCGCTGCCACGCCGGCGGCGTTGAAACCCTTGTGGCGGGTGCGGGTGGCCACGACGCCGGGGTAGGCAGTGGTCACGCTGACGCCGGCGCTTTTCAGCTCGGCCCGCAGCACCTCGAAAAACCCGGCCATGGCGAACTTGGTGGCGCTGTAGGCGCTGCGGCCCGGCACGCCGACCAGCCCGGCCAGGCTGGACACGGCGGCGATGCTGCCCCGGCTTTGCTTCAAATGGGGCAGGGCGGCATGGGTGCACCAGACGCTGCCCCACAAGTTGACGCGCATCAGCGTTTCGTACCAGCCCAGGTCTTGGGCCTTCACGTCTTCAAACAAAGCATGGGCCGACATGCCGGCGTTGTTGATCAGCGCATCAATGCGGCCGAACCTGGTTATGGTTGCATCGATCAGCCGGCGGCAGTCGGCCTCCACCGACACATCGGTCCTGACCACCAGCGTCTGCGCGCCGTGGGTCGCACACTCGCCGGCCACCTGCGCCAGCAGTGCCTCGTTGCGCGCTGCCAGCACCAAGGCCGCTTCAGCACCGTGCTGGCGCGCCAGCTGCCGCGCCATTTCGGCACCGATGCCGTCGGATGCGCCCGTGATCACTATTGTTTTCATAGCAGCTTGCGCAGATATTGATTGCGCTGGAGCCCGAAATGGCTTGAAAAATGCACCCGGCCGGCCTAAAAGCAGGCCCACAGCTGGTTGGCCAGCGTGAGCAGGAAATCAGGCCGCGTGTACAAGCTGAAAACGCCCAGCGATGCAGCCACGGCCAGGCTCCACAGGGCGATTTTCCGGATCATTTCAGGCCCCTTGCGGCACCACGGCGCCGCGGACAATCGGGGTTTCGCGCACCGGCAGGTTCACCAGAGCCGCCAGCACGCCCAGCGCAATCGCGATGTACCAGACGATGTCGTAGCTGCCGGTGCGGTCGTACAGGTAGCCGCCCAGCCAGACGCCCATGAAGGAGCCGATCTGATGGCTGAAGAAGATGAAGCCGCTGAGCATCGACAAGTGCTGGATGCCGAAGATCTGCGCCACCACCGCATTGGTGGGCGGAATTGTCGAGAGCCACAGCAGGCCCATCACGCTGGCGAAGACATAGACGCTGGCCGGGCTCAGCGGCGCGGCGATGAAGATGCTGATGACCACGGCGCGGGCCAGGTAGATCGTCGCCAGGATCTTTCGCTTGGCGATGCGCTGGCCCAGCGTGCCGGCGATGTAGGTGCCGAACACATTAAAGAGGCCGATCAGCGCCAGCGCATAGCCGGCCACCTGGGGCGACAGGCCCTTGTCCTTGAGGTAGCTGGGCATGTGAACGCCGATGAACACCACCTGGAAGCCACAGACGAAGTAGCCCGCCATCAGCATTTGAAAGCTCGGGTATTTCAGCGCCTCGCGCAGCGCCTGGCCGATGCTCTGCTCGCGCCGGGCAGGCGCGGCCCCGCCGGCAAAGCTGTTTTCGCGCAGGCCCAGCGCCATCGGCACGATCAGCAGCACGGCGCCGGCCAGCACCAAAACGGCGGTCTGCCAGCCCAGGCTGCTGATGAGAAAGCCTTCGGTCGGCACCATCAGGAACTGTCCGAACGAGCCGGCCGCC
>JAQGNK010000529.1 GCA_028291905.1 Polaromonas sp. | reverse complement strand
CCGATGTGGGTCTTGCAGACGATCAGCGTCGGCTTGTCGGTGTTCTTCCTGGCCTGGGCAATCGCGGCGGACACGGCGCCGGCATCGTGGCCGTCCACCGCGTCGATCACGTTCCAGCCGCAGGCGGTGAAACGCATCGGCGTGTTGTCGATGAACCAGGGCGCGACCTGGCCGTCAATCGAGATGCCGTTGTCGTCGTACAGCGCGATCAGCTTGTTCAGTTTCCAGGCGCCGGCCAGCGCGATGGCTTCGTGGCTGATGCCCTCCATCAGGCAGCCGTCGCCCATGAAGACATAGGTGTGGTGATCGACGATGGTGTGGTCAGCCTTGCCGCCCTGGCGGTTGAATTCCTTGGCCAGCAGTTTTTCTGCCAGCGCCATGCCGACCGCGTTGGTCAGGCCCTGGCCGAGCGGGCCGGTGGTGGTTTCAATGCCGGGGGTGACTTCGACTTCCGGGTGGCCGGGGGTCTTGCTGTGCAGCTGACGGAAGCTTTTCAGCTCGTCAATCGGCAGGTTGTAGCCGGTCAGGTGCAGCACCGAGTAGATCAGCATCGACGCATGGCCATTGCTCAGCACGAAGCGGTCGCGGTTCATCCAGTGCGGATTGGCCGGGTTGTGCTGGAGGTGCTCGCCCCACAGAGCGACGGCCATGTCGGCCATGCCCATCGGGGCGCCGGGATGACCCGAATTGGCTTGTTGTACGGCGTCCATTGCGAGTGCGCGTATCGCATTCGCCATCATTTCGTTTTTGGCCATCAGGCAAAGCTCCGGAAGGGTTCGATAGTCGAGGTAATCCCGCATTTTAAGGGCCGATGCGCAAACGCCCCTGCCGCGACGCTTTGCGCCGGCCCGCAGCAGGAATGCGGGCAAATGCTCTAAAGTCGTGCTCATGCAAAAAAAGCCAAGCTGCGCCGGCCAGTTCTACTGCCGCTTCAACCCGCGATTCGGGGGGCGGCCATGACCGCGCCGATCAAGGCCATGATCCTGGCCGCCGGGCGCGGCGAGCGCATGCGGCCGCTGACCGACCACACGCCCAAACCGCTGCTGCGGGTAGCGGGCAAGGCGCTGCTGGACTGGCATGTCGAGGCGCTGGGGCGCGGCGGCTTTCACGAGCTGGTCATCAACACCGCCTGGCTGGGCGAGCAGATCTCCAGCCATTTTTCAAGCGATTCAGGCCTCCAGCGCAGGCAGGCTATGCGCGAGCCGCTATTAATTTCATACTCCGACGAAGGCGACGACTTTGGCTATGCGCTGGAAACCGCCGGCGGCATTGCGCGGGCGCTGCCGCTGCTGGGCGAGGTGTTCTGGGTGATGGCGGGCGATGTGTACGCGCCGGCGTTTGAGTTCTCGGCCGAGGCCGTCAACCGCTTCATGGCATCAAGCAAGCTGGCGCACCTCTGGCTGGTGCCCAATCCGGCCCACAACCCGCGCGGCGACTTCGGCCTGGACGAAGCCGGCGGCCTGGCGCTGAACCTGGCCGCCGACGACCCGGCGCCGCGTTACACCTACAGCACCATTGGCCTGTACCGCAGCGCCCTGTTCAGCGCCCTGCCCTCGGGCAACCCGCAGGGCCTGGCGGTGGCGCTGGCGCCGCTGCTGCGCGCTGCCATGGACCAGCGCCAGGTCAGCGCCGAACTCTACCGGGGCCCCTGGACCGATGTCGGCACGCCGGCGCGGCTGGACGAGCTGAACCATCCCCTCACTTCCTGACTCCCTGAAAGCACCCACGCCCATGAGCACCGCCCTGAATCCTTCCGCCGCTTTCGCCACTCCCGCCGTTTCCAATGTCCATGCCAAGCGCCGCGCCGCCATCGGCCGCGCCCTGAAAGCCGCCGGCGGCGGCATCGCCGTGCTGCCCACCGCGCCCGAGATGCAGCGCAACCGCGACAGCGACTTTCCCTACCGGCACGACAGTTACTTTTATTACCTGACGGGCTTCAGCGAGCCGGGCGCCTGGCTGGTGATCGAAGGCGGCGCCCAGGGCGTCAAGAGCACGCTCTTTTGCCGGCCCAAGGACATGGAGCGCGAAATCTGGGACGGCATCCGCCTGGGACCCGACGCGGCGCCGGCGCAGCTCGGCGTGGAGGCGGCCTTCAGCGTGGACGCGCTGGACGAAAAAATGCCCGAGCTGCTGGCCAACCAAAAGGCGGTGTGGTTTCCGTTCGCCACCCACAAGGGCCTGGAAACCCAGGTCGATGGCTGGCTGAACAAGGTGCGGGCGCGGGTGCGCTATGGCGCCGAATGCCCGCAAAGCCAGCACGACCTGTGCAAGCTGCTCGACGAGATGCGGCTGGTGAAGGACAGCCATGAAATCGGCATCCTGCGGCGCGCCGGCGGCATTTCGGCGGCGGCCCATGTGCGCGCCATGCAGACCTCGGCGGCCATGCTGCGCGAAGGCGTGAAAGGCGGTCTGCGCGAATACCACCTCGAAGCCGAGCTGCTGCACGAGTTCCGACGCCAGGGATCGCAATTTCCGGCCTACACCAGCATCGTGGCGGCGGGCGCCAATGCCTGCGTGCTGCACTACCGGGCCGGCGACACCGAACTCAAACCCGGCCAGCTCTGCCTGATCGACGCCGGCTGCGAATGGGGCGGCTACGCCAGCGACATCACCCGCACCTTTCCGGCCGACGGCAGGTTCACCCCGGCCCAGCGCACGCTCTACGACATCGTGCTGGCCTCGCAGGACGCGGCGATTGCCGCCACCAAGCCCGGCGCCCGCTTCACCGACCCGCACGACGCCGCCACCCGCGTCTTGGTCGAAGGCATGCTCGACACCGGCCTGCTGGCCAAGGCCAGGCATGGCAGCGTCGATGACGTGCTCGAATCGGGCGCCTACCGCCAGTTCTACATGCACCGCACCGGCCACTGGATGGGCATGGACGTGCATGACTGCGGCGAATACACCGAGCCCGGCAGCCAGCCCCGGCTTGAAAAGGACGCGCTCGGCCAGATGGTGATGAAAAAGCCGCCCCGCCTGCTCAAGCCCGGCATGGTGCTGACCATTGAGCCGGGTATCTACGTGCGCCCGGCCAAGGGCGTGCC
>JAQGNK010000517.1 GCA_028291905.1 Polaromonas sp. | reverse complement strand
TGCCGTAGGGCCGCTTGACCAGCTGCTCCCAGCGGTCGGCGTCGTGCTGCGAAAAACCCAGCGCATCGAGGTTCTTGACGGTGGTGTCGGGGTCGAAGATCCGCATCACCATCTTCTCGCCGAAGGCCGTCGGCAGCGTGGACAGGCGCATCTCGATCTCGTCGCCACGCGGGTTGCGCGTCTTGATGCGGCCGTCCTGGGGCCGGCGCTTTTCGACCACGTCCATGCGGCCCAGCAGCTTGATGCGCGCCGTCATGGCGTTGTGAACACCCATTGGCATCTGATAGACCGGATGCAGCACGCCGTCGATGCGAAAGCGGATCACGCCCTGCTCGCGCCGTGGCTCCAGGTGAATGTCGCTGGCGCGCTGGTCAAAGGCGTATTGCCAGAGCCAGTCCACCACCTTCACCACGCCCTGGTCGTTGGCGTCGAGCTGCTTGCTGCTCTTGTTCAGCTCGACCAGCTGCTCGAAGCTGGCCGACGTGGTGCCGCCGCTCGACTTGAGCGCGGCCTTGACCGATTTGGCCAGCGCGAAGAATTCGGCCGTGAACTTGGCGATTTCCTGCGGATTGGACACCACCAGCCGCACGCTGCGCCGGGACTGCCGCTCGACCTCGCCCACCCAGTCGGTGACGAACGGGTCGGACGTGGCGATCACCAGCTCGGTGGGCAGCACCTGCACCGGCAGCACCTTGTGGCGCTCGGCATAGACCACCGACATGCTGTCGGCCACCTTGCCCACATCGACCTTGAGCGGGTCGATGCGCAGGTACTTCAGCCCGGCCTTGCCGGCCAGCCACTGGGTGATGGTTTCCGCATCGAGCGGCTTGCCGTCGGACACCCGCGTCATGCCGATGCTGGCCAGCCTGACCAGCGGATGCTGCACGCTCTGGGCCTGCGAGCAGCGCGCAATGGTGCGCTCGGCGTCGGCGTTGCTGATGATGCCGTCCTCGCGCAGCCATTCGACCAGCCGGCGCCAGTCGAGCGGGCCGACATGCAGCGGCTTCTGGGAAGCAAGGTTCAGGGAAGGCTTGGGGGGCAATACGGTACTCATGAAAAGAACTCTACCGTATGGTTACCGGCTGCCGAAGGAAAAGATCGGTAAAGACCGGAAATCCTGAAAAGCCCGGCCGTCAGGCCACCGGCGCGAAAAACCGCAGCCACTTCTTGGCCGGCAAATCCCAGCGCGATTCAATCAGGCCGGCCTGCTGCAACAGCGCTGCCCGCTCCGGCCGGGTTGGCTCATGCTGGGCCAGCACGACGGTATTGCCTTCGCGGGTCGGCCGGAACGCCCAGACAGACTCCGGGCCGAAGGCCTCGGCGATTTTTGTCAGCGACTGCTCGAAGCTCGAATCGCGGCCGAACAGGTTGACCGTCATCACGCCGTCCTCGGTCAGCAGGTCCCGGCAATGGCTGTAGAAGTCGGCGTCGTCGAGCACCGGCGCGGCCGCTTCATGGTCGTACAAGTCCACATGCAGCAGATCGACCGTGCCCTGGTGCTCGGGTTTCCTGATTTCGTCGGCGGCGTCGGCCACGATGACCCGCAGCCTGGCATCGTCGCGCGGCAGCTTGAACCAGAGCCGGCAGGCACTGACGACCTGCGGATTGATCTCGATGGCGGTGGCCCGCATGCGCAGCTTTTTGTAGCAGAACTTGGTCAGCGCCGCCGACCCCAGCCCGAGCTGCATCGCATGCTTCCTGGCCACCCCGCCCGCCTCAAGGAACAGCAGGCCGGCCATCATGCGCTGCACATACTCCAGCTCGATGTCGTAGGGCGCGTCGCGCAGCATCGAACCCTGCACCCATTCGGTGCCCAAGTGCAGGAAGCGCACCTCGCCGTAGTCGGAGAAATTGACTTCGGGCAGATCGGCGGGCGTGGCGGGGGTTTCTTTTTTGGACATGGGCTGTTCGTGGGTCAGGCGCCCAGGGGCGCGGCAGGCCTTATTTTCGCCTCAGCTCACACCTCTTCGTCCGCGAGATCGTCCACCTGATCGGCGGCATGCACATGCTTGCGCAGGCGCAGCAGGGCCTGGGCTTCGCGCAGGCCGGCCCGGGCCAGGATTTCGTGCTCCGGCACGCCGGCATCGAGCCAGCGCACGATGCAGGAGTTGCGCAGCGTCATCGGCCCGGCATGGGCCAGCACCGTGTTCGGGTAGCGCGGCCCCAGGGTGTTGCTCACATGCCGGTTGGCCAAGTGGAACAGCGCGCGCGGGGTCAGCCGGCCAGCCTTCTTGCGCGACACGAACAGCGGCGTGCCGGCGTCCTGCGGCAGCGGCAGCGTGCCCCGTGCCGTCAGCCAGGCCAGCACGGCAGTGCTGACATCTTCAGGCAGCGTAATGCGCCGGTCCTGGGCTTTCCGGGCGCCGGTCAAGTCCAGCATGACCGCCGGGCCACCCGCGCCCGCCGGGGCCACCTCGGCGGGCCACAGCTCGGCTACGCCCCGGGTGGCGCCCAGCCGTGGATGCTGCACATCGCCGATGTCCAGATTGGCCAGTTCGGCCACGGTCAGCGCCGACTGCATCATCAGCCGCAGGATCGCCTGGTCGCGCACGTCCAGCCAGGGCTGATCGGCGGGCGGCGGGTCGATGGGCGGCGGCACGGCCTGCAGCAGCGCGTCCCAGTCAATCGCATGGAACACCAGCGAATCCATCTGCTCGGTGGCCGAGACCGAGGCTTCGGAATCGACCGGGTTGCCCTCGACCCAGTCCTGCGCCTGGGCAAAGGCATAGATTTTTTTCAAGACTCGGTAGTAGCGCCGCTGGGTCACGGTGCTGACGTTGACCAGCCCCCGCGCCTGCGCGCGCGGATTGAGCGCCTCCAGGTAGGCCCGCACATCGGGCGAGCGGGCTTCGTTCCATGGCCGTGCTGTCTGCGACAGCAGATGCTCGGTCCAGCCGGCCCAGAGCGAGTGGTAGGACGCCAGCGAGCGCGGCGACAGCCCGCCCTTGGGCTGCGCGGCGCGCTCAAGCGCCCAGGCCTTGAAGACAGCCTCGGCGGAAGTGGGAAGCGGCGGTTTGCTCATGCGTTGTGTATCAATCCATGTTGTTCAAAAACCTCGCGCCAGGCGGCGAGCTTGCGCTCGAACGACCACGACATATTGGCCGGGCTGGTAGAGGGCAGTCTATAAACCGGCAGGCCCAGCAGCTGGGTATGGCGCGCATGCTTGAAGCTCTCGCCGCCGTTATGGGCAATTGCCTGCAGCTGCGGGCATAAATCGAGCAGATGCGCAAAATCGTTCACCACCGGCTTGCGGATGCTGCTGTCCAGGCTGCCTTCGCGCTCGCAGGCAGCATACACATCCCACAGGCCCAGGCCTTTGGACAGCATCCATTCACTACGAATTTGATAGCTGCTCGCGCAGATATCCATTGCGCCAGAGGGCCAAATGGCTTGCAAAATCTTCCAGAAGTGGTTTTGCGGATGGCCGTAGTACTGCTGCGCCCGCAAGGACGCCGCACCCGGGAAGCTGCCCAGGATCAGCAGTTTCGTCTGGCCTGAGACGAGCGGCGCCAGGCCGGTCAGCATGGCAGCAGCGCCTTGAGCCTGGGGAAAGCCTCAAGCGCATTGGCCGTGCTGGCCGCCGCCAGCGCTTCGGGCGATAAGCCGCGCAGCTGCGCCAGCACGCCGGCGATGCGCGGCAGCTCGCCCGGCTCGTTGCGGCCCTGGCCCTGCCCGTCCTCGCGCTGGCCGGCGGTGCGGTACAGCCAATGCGGCGGAATGTCGGGCGCGTCGGTCTCCATCACCAGCGCATCCAGCGGCAGCCGGCTCGCCAGCCGGCGTATCTGCAGGGCTGAATCGAAGGTCAGCGTGCCGCCGAAGCCGAGCTTGAACCCCAGCTTGATGAATTCCTGCGCCTGCTGCTCGCTGCCGTTGAAGGCATGGCCGATGCCGTGCCAGCCGCCATGCGGCTTCAGTTCGCGCAGATGCTTGAGCAGCTTGTCGGCCGAGCGCCGCACATGCAGCATCACCGGCAGGCCGTGCTTGCGCGCCAGCAGGAGCTGCTCGCGGTAGAAGAACTCCTGGCGCTCGCGCATCGGGCTTTGCAGCAGTCCAGGCACGAAATAATCCAGCCCGATCTCGCCGACGGCCACCAGGCGCGGGTCGGACTTTCTGAGCGTTAGCTCGGCGTCCAGCGCCTGCAGGTCGGTGTCCTGCGCCTGGGGCACGCACAGCGGGTGAATGCCCAGCGCATAGCTGTCCGAGAATTCATGCGCCAGCTGGCGGACCGCACCGAAGTTGCCCACCGCCACGGCGGGCAGAACGCAATGCGCCACGCCCGCCGATGCCGCCCGTGCCCGAACGCCTGCCCGGTCGGGCGAAAACTCCGGGGCGTCGAGGTGGCAATGGGTGTCTATCCAGAAGGTCATGCAAAAACAGGGGGAAGCCCAAGTGGGTAGCGGATTCGCGGGATATTGACACATAAATGAAAGTGGCACACGCTATGCTTTTCAAGGCTTGACGCCCTGTCCGGCTTGTGGTTTTGTTTGTTTCACGCTTGTTCCCCTTCACCAGGAAAATCCAAATGAAATTACTCCGTCTGATCATCGGCGCCAGTCTCGTGGCCTCCACCCTGGGCAGCTCCGCGTGGGCGCAGGACCAGAAGCTGCGCCTGATCAGCTGGGCCGACTATGTGCCGGCCGATGTGGTGGCGCAGTTCAAGAAGGAAACCGGCATTAATGTCGAGGTCACGCTGTCGAACAACGAGGAAATGATCTCGAAGCTGCGGGCCACCGGCGGCGCCGGGTTCGACCTGGCCCAGCCGTCGCAGGACCGCATCACCGGGCCGCAGCAGGAGTTCGGCATCTACAAGCCGATGGACTTGAGCAAAATCAAGACCGAACTGTTCATTCCGTCGATGCTGGAGGCCACCAAGAAGAACACCACGCTGGCCGGCAAGGTCTATGGCCTGCCGCACATCTGGGGCACCGACGGCCTGGTGGTCAACACCAAGCTGGCCAGCATGAGCGACTACCCCGACCTGTGCAAGGCCGATGTCAAGGGCAAGACTGCGGTCCGCCTGAAACGCCCGACCCTGCTGGCCTTTGCCTTTGCCTCGGGCAAGGACCCGTTTGCGCTTTACAACGATCCCAAGGCCTACGGCGCGCTGATGGATGAGGTCGGCAAGTCCATGATGGCCTGCAAGCCCAACGTCAAGTTCTACTGGGACAACAAGGACCAGCTGCTCAACGGCATGCGCGCCGGCGAAGTGGTGGGCGCCATGATGTGGGACACCGGCGGCTGGAAGCTCAACGGCGAAAAGCCCGAGATCAAGTACATCGCCCCCAAGTCGGGCGCGCTCGGCTGGATCGACACCTTCGCCCTGCCCGCCAAGGGCCGCAACGACGCCGCCGCCTATGCCTGGATCAACTTCAACATGCGCCCGGAGATTGCCGCCAAGGTGGCCGGTTCGGCCGGTAACTTCACCGCCGCCAAGGGCGCCGACCAGCTGATGGACGCCAAGCTCAAGGCCCAGTTTGCCGACAGCTTCCCGGAAGCCGCGCTGAAGAACGTCAAGTGGTATCCGGCGGTTCCGGCCGGCATCGAGGACATCGAGGGCCGGGTGCTCGACCGCATCAAGGCCGCGCAGTAACGTCCGCCTGCAGCGCACGCGGTGCCTTTTGATCTTCAGGCCGAGCATATCGGCAAACGCTACGCCGGCCAGCCTGCGGTGAAGGACTTGTCCTTCAGCGTCGGCCAGGGCAGCTTTTTCTCCATCCTCGGGCCGTCGGGCTGCGGCAAGACCACGCTGCTGCGCATGATCGCCGGCTTCCTGGCGCCCGACACCGGACAGATCCACATCGGCGGCAAGCCGATGAACGGCGTGCCGCCCAACCGCCGGCCGGTCAACATGGTGTTTCAGCACCTGGCGCTGTTCCCGATGATGTCGGTCGGCGAAAACGTCGGCTACGGCCTGGCGCGGCGCGGCGTGAGGCGCGCCGAGATGGCGAAAAAAGTCGGCGCCATGCTCGAGCGCGTCAGCCTGGGCGGCATGCAGGGCAAGCGGGTGGACCAGCTCTCGGGCGGCCAGCGCCAGCGGGTGGCGATTGCCCGCAGCCTGGTGCTCGAACCCACGCTGCTGCTGCTCGACGAGCCGCTGGGCGCGCTCGACCTCAAGCTGCGCGAGCACATGAAGATCGAGCTGAAGCAGCTGCAGGCCGCCTTCGGCACCACCTTTGTCTATATCACCCACGACCAGTCCGAGGCCCTGGTGCTGTCCGACCGGGTGGCGGTGATGAATGCCGGCGTCTTCGAGCAGGTCGGCACGCCGCAGGAGCTGTACTACCAGCCGCAGACGCCGTTCGTGGCCGGCTTCGTGGGCGCCAACAACAAGCTGGTGGGCAAGGTGGCGCCGCCGGGCGGCAGCACCGATGGCCTGGTGGCCTTCACGACCGCCCAGGGCCTGGGCCTGCACGCCCGCGCCGCCGGAAAAATCAACGCCGGCGACAGCGTCCAGGCCTTCATCCGCCCCGAAGCCATCAGCCTGGCGCGCGACGCCGCCGAATTGCCGGCGCAGCACCGCCGGCATGCGGGCCAGGTCGAAAGCCTGCTGTTCGACGGCGCCAATTCGGCCGTCCTGCTGCGCGAGGCGGCCAGCCGCATGGAGTTTCGCATCGCGCTGCCGCAGACCGGGCGTTTTGCCGACTTGGCGCTCGGCGAGACCGTGGCCTTCAGTTTTGATCCGCAGCATGCGGTCTGTTTCGCTTCTGCAAACGCCTAGAGCGGAATCACCTTGGCTTTCCATCACAACATTCAAGGCGTCCAGCAGCTTTTTGCTACTGAATTCATAGCTGATCACGCAGACTTTGCCTGCGCAAGAAGCCTGTTTGATGCTAAAAAATCTGTTGCCTGGCTAAAACGGTTGCGCTCCAGCCCATGAGCACGACCACCACCATTGCTGCGCCGGGCCTGGCGCTGACGGCCTCCCCTGCGAAGCTGCAGGCCCGTCTGATGCTCATGCTGCTGCTGGCCCCGGCGCTGGTCTGGCTGGTGGGCTTGATCGTGCTGCCGCATCTCGACCTGGCGGTGCTGTCGCTGCGCGAGCGCGTCGCGCCACGGCAGTACGTGCCCAGCCTGGCGCAGTACCGCACCTTCATCGAGGAGCCGCTGTACTGGCACACCTTCGTGCGGACCGCCGCCATGTCGATCCTGGCGACCTTGACCACGCTGCTGCTGGCTTTTCCGATTGCCTGGACGATTGCCAAGCTGGTGCGCGGGCGCGTCAAGTCGCTGTTTTTAGTCCTGTGCCTGATTCCGTTCTGGGTCAGCGAGACCGTGCGCACGCTGGGCTGGATGATCCTGCTGCGCGAATCTGGCGTGCTGCCGGCGCTTCTGGTGAATCTCGGCCTGACGCAGGCGCCGGTGGAACTGCTCTACCGCGATGCGACGATCCTGGTCGGGCTGGTCTATACCTCGATGCTGTTCATGGTGGTGCCGCTCATCAGCGCGCTCGAAAGCCTGGACGACGCGCTGATCGAGGCGGCCTACGACCTGGGCGGCACCGGCCCGTCGATCCTGCGCCAGATCGTGATTCCGCATGCGGCGCCTGGCATTTTGGCCGGCTGCATCGTCGTCTTCATGCTGACGCTGGGCAACTACCTGACGCCGACGCTGCTCGGCGGCAAGAATTCGCTGTGGTTCACCGAGCAGATCTACACCCAGTTCATCACCCGCTTCAACTGGGAGCAAGGCGCGGCTTTCGGCTTCTTGCTGCTCGGGCTGTCCACCGCGATTGTCTGGCTGGGATTGAGGCTGACCGGCCAGAAGTTCGGTGAAGTGATGCGCAAGACATGACACACACCCGTTGCGGACTCACTGCGTGCAGGCGCCTTCCCCCTTGCAGGGGGCTACACATGCGGCCTGGCAAAGCCGTCTCCGCGCTGTCACTTGCAGTTCACCGCGTGCGCCAATATTGCGGGTGCGCGTCACGAAGGGAAACTACCGAATGATTGCCTCCCTGCCCCGCCCGGCCTGGCTGCGCGCCGGCACCTGGGTTTATGCGCTTTGCTTTTTTGCTTTCCTGTTCCTGCCGCTGGCGGTGGTGGCGGTGTTCGCCTTCAACGATGCGCCCTACCCGGCGCCGCCCTGGCGCGGTTTCACGCTCGACTGGTTTTTTTACAAGGCCGGCGGGCGCACCGGCCTGTTTGCCGATGGGCCGCTGCTGGCCAGCCTGTGGACCAGCGTGGTGGTGGCCTGCTGGGTCACGCTGCTGGCGGTTCTGGTGGGCACCACCAACGCCTTTTTGATCGAGCGCAGCCGGTTTCCGGGCAAGCAGGCGCTGTCGCTGCTGATGCTGGCGCCGCTGGTGATTCCGGGCGTGATCCTGGGCATTTCCATCCTGGCCTTCGCCAGCCGCATGGCGCAGTTTGCAGAAGACGCCTGGGGCCTGGAGCTTGATTTTTTGCGCCCCGGCCTGCCGCTGGTGGTGATGGGCCAGTTTTCCTACATCGTGTCGATTGCCACGCTGATCATCACGGCGCGGCTGAAACGTCTCGACATCACACTGGAGGAAGCCGCCTACAACCTGGGCGCTTCGCGGCTTGCCGTGCTGGGCACCATCACGCTGCCGGCCTTGAAGCCGGCACTGGTCGGCGCCGCCGCCATCTCCTTTCTGATGTCTTTCGAGAATTTCAACACCACCTTGATGCTGACCGGCTCGGACTCGCCGCTGACGGTCATGATGTACGGCCGCATGCGCGAAGGCGCCACGCCGGTGCTCAATGCGGTGAGCCTGTTTTTGATGCTGGCTTCCGCCGCGTTGGCGCTGGCGGCCATGCGCCAGCCAGCAGATCGGGATGGCAGCTGAAACCAGTGGAAAGCAACTGTTACCAGCGGTATTTATTCTCTTTGCTTGAGCGTGCAGTGAAATAAAAATCGTGATACGGTGCATCTGTTACCCCTTCAGTTTTCGAGATAAACCTCACAGGTGACCGGATGCGAAGACCTGCCCTTTACAGTCGCTCAAGCCGCGCGGACACTGGCGCCGACAACCCGGCGCACCCGCCCCCCGCCGAGGCCGGTGCTACAGCAGCCGCAGCCCAGTCCCAGACTGCAGCGACACCACTGCCTTCGCGCTCCTCGCGCTTCACGCGTTATCTGGCGCTCCATCAGTTCCGCCTGCTCTGGACGGTGGTGGCCCTGCTGTCCCTGATGCTGGCGCTCAGCCTGTCAGGCGCGCTGCATCCGGCGGCCCGAATACTGACCCAGAAAGACATCAATGCGGCGGTGCTCAAAACCCTGGAAACCACGGTGCTTCCGTCGCCGGCGGTCAAGGCCTACGACGCCATCATTCCTTCGGTCGTCCGGGTGGTGGGCCTGGGCAAGCCCAGCAAGGACAAGGCGGGTGAGGAGCACTCCGACCGCAGCGTCGGAACCGGCGTCGTCATCACCGACAAAGGCGTGATCCTGACCAATCTGCATGTGGTGCAGGGCGCGGAAACCATCAAGGTCACTTTTTCGGACGGCATGGAATCGACCGCTACCATCTCGGGCGCGCAGCCTGAAAACGACCTGGCGGTGCTGCAGGCGCACACCATCCCGGACGACATGATTGCCGCGACCCTGCGCTCCACCGCCGACCTGGCGCCCGGCGACCAAGTGGTGGCGGTCGGCTATCCGTTCGGCATCGGCCCTTCGGCCTCCAGCGGGATCATCTCGGGGCTCAAGCGCACCTTTCGCTCGCCCGAGGGCAAGCAGCCCATGACCAACCTGATCCAGTTCGACGCCGCCGCCAACCCCGGCAACTCGGGCGGGCCGCTGGTCACGATGGATGGCGAGGTCATCGGCATCGTGACGGCCATCTACAACCCCAACCAGCAACGCTCCTTCGTCGGCATCGGTTTTGCCGTGCCGATTGAAAACGCCGCCGCCGCCGCCGGCATGACCCCTTTCTGACCAACAAGGATAGGCATGGACTCGAACAGCTTTAACCACCCGACCTCTAGCCACGACGCCACGGCGCAGCTGATGGAGCAGATCCTGTATGAAGTCAAGCGCGTGGTGGTCGGGCAGGACCGGTTTCTGGAGCGCGTCATGGTGGCCATCCTGGCGCAGGGCCATCTGCTGGTCGAGGGCGTGCCCGGCCTGGCCAAGACGCTGACCATCAAAACCCTGGCCGAGACCATTCGCGGCCAGTTCAAGCGCATCCAGTTCACGCCCGACCTGGTGCCGGCCGACCTCGTGGGCACCCGCATCTACAACCAGAAAACCGGCGAATTCAGCACCTCGCTCGGTCCGGTCTTCACCAACTTGCTGCTGGCCGACGAAATCAACCGAGCGCCGGCCAAGGTGCAAAGCGCACTGCTCGAAGTGATGCAGGAGCGGCAGGTGACGATTGCCGGCATCACCCACAAGGTGCCATCGCCCTTCCTGGTCATGGCGACCCAGAACCCGATTGAAACCGAAGGCACCTATCCGCTGCCCGAGGCGCAGGTGGACCGCTTCATGATGAAGGTGCTGGTCGATTACCCGACCGACGAG
>JAQGNK010000493.1 GCA_028291905.1 Polaromonas sp. | reverse complement strand
CCGTTCTGCTTGGACAGCTTTTCGCCGTTCGCGCCCAGCACCAGCGGCGTGTGCAGGTAGCGCGGCACCGGCAGGCCCAGGGCGCGCTGCAGCAGGATCTGCCGCGCCGTGTTGTCGGCCAGGTCTTGGCCGCGCACGATGTCGGTGATGCCCTGGGCGGCGTCATCGACCACCACCGCCAGCTGGTAGGCCCACAGGCCATCGGCCCGCTTGAGCACGAAGTCGCCCACGTCGCGGCTGACGTTCTGGCGCTGCGGGCCGAGCCGCCGGTCGTGCCAGTCGATATGCTGCTCCAGCGGGTTGGCGGGCGCTACTGTATTGATAGCTGGTTGCGCAGGAACTGTCTGCGCCAGAGGCCGATTTGGTTCATTTTTTACCGTCAGCAGGCGCCAGGCCCGTGCCGGGCGCCCTCTCAAGCCGTGGCGGCAGGTGCCCGGATAGACCAGCTCGCCGTGCCGCTGCCTGGCCTGTCCCGCTGCGGCCAGCGCCAGCGCGATGTCCTGCCGGGTGCAGCCGCAGGGATAGGCCAGGCTGGCGGCGATCAGCTGCTCAAGCGCCTGCTGATAAAGAGCGCCGCGCCCGGATTGATAAAGCGGCGGGGCGTCGGGCACCAGGCCGCAGGCGGCCAGCTGGTTCAGGATGCGCTGGTCCGCGCCCGGCAGGCAGCGCGGCGTGTCCACGTCCTCGATGCGAACCAGCCACTGGCCGTGGTGCGCCCGCGCATCCAGCCAGCTCGCCAGCGCCGCCACCAGCGAGCCGGCATGGAGCAAGCCGGTGGGCGAGGGGGCGAACCGCCCCCTGTACATGGCCCCCACGCTCCCCACTGCGTGTGGTTCGCTGCCCCCCGAGGGGGTCGCTGCGCCTGCAGTCCGGCAAAACCGGCCCTGTGGCCCCGGCTTGGAAAGAGAGGTAGCGTTTCCTGCTGTGGGTGGTTCGTTTTGCCGCAAGGGGGACGCTGCGCCTGCGGCCCGGCTAAACCGGTTCCGCGGCCCCGACTGGTATGAAGCCGCCGACTCCACGCTATGCGCTTGGTACGGCTAGATAATCGCCAGCGCCATTTCCAGCCCTGACACAAAACCGTCCTCGACCCGGTGGCCCAGGCACCAGTCGCCGCAGACGCCGATGCCGGCGGCGCTGTCCCAGGCGTGGGTCTTGCCCAGCGGCTTGGTGGTCTGCGCGTAACGCCAGCGGTGCACCGAGGCATACGGCGGCTCGGCGCGGATGCCGGTGACTTCGGTGAAGGCCTTGAGCAATTTGCCCTTGACCCGCTCGTTGTCGTCTTCCAGATGGCGTTGCGACCAGGCGGGGCTGGCCTGAACCGTCCAGCGCTCTATCGGGCCGCGTCCGGGCTTGGACGATTCGCGGGCCAGCCAGGCGATGCGGTGGTGCGTGCTGCGGGCCACGTTCCACTGCGGCCCCAGGCTCGACAGCGTGGGCTGCTGGGCCTGCGGAAACGCCACCATCAGCGTCCAGCAGGGCGCCACGCTGACGCCGGCCAGTTCTGCCGACAACGATGCCGCCACTTCGGAATCGGTCAGCAGTTCATGCGCCTGTGGCGCCGGAATCGCCAGCACCACCGCGTCAAAGCCGGAATGCACGCCGGCGCCGGGGCCGTCGGTCTGCAGCTGCCAGCGCTCGGGCTCCAGCTTGTCCTCTTCGATGAACACGACGCGGGTGTCGAGCACCAGGCAGCCGGCGCCCGCCAGCGGTTCGGCCCACTGGCGCACCAGCGCGTTCATGCCCGGCTTGGCGACCCAATGGGATTCATTGGCCGGCAGCGAGGCGGCGACCACATGGCCGCGGTCGTCGAGCACCCGGACGGTGCTGGCGCTCCAGGGCCTGACCAGCCCGGAGGCGGTCGCCAGCGCCTGCTCGAAGCGCGGGTCGCGCACGGTGAAATACTGCACGCCATGGTCAAAACCGCCGAATTCGGTCTCGCGCGTGGACATGCGGCCGCCGGCGCCCTTGCTTTTTTCAAAGACCGTCACGCGGTGGCCGGCCTGCACCAGCGTGCGGGCGCAGGCAATGCCGGCAATGCCGGCGCCCACCACGGCGATATGGCGCTGAACAGCGGGTTCAGGAGAAGCGGCGGTGCGGGATTTCTTTTTCATATGTCTCTTGGCTTTTCTGAGTGGGTGGATGAAAGAATGGGGCTTGCTGCTGCCTTGAAGGCAGTGGCCAGCGCCATGCGCACACTCTACACCGCGCTTGCAGCCGGCCGGTTTCATGCACCGATTTAAAGCGAATGGGCACGCTCCAGCAGGGCCTGCCGGGTGGCCGGATGACCCAGCTGCTCCAGCCACCACTGCAGGGCGCGCCCCTCGGCGCCAGCCTCGGTGCGGCGCCAGACATAGCGCATGTGCATGATCCGGTTTTCGCGCTGCATCTGCTTTTGCACCAGCCGGCCAGCGGCGATATGCGGCCGCGCCAGGTAGTCGGGCAGGAAGCCGCCGCCCAGCCCGCGCAGCTGCGCATCGAGCTTGTGCTGCATGCCGGTGACGGTAAAGGTATCCTGGCCGCCCAGCAAGCCGCTGCTCACGCCAGCGCTGCCGCGCACCGAATCGGCCAGCACCACCGCGCGGTGGGGCATCAGGCTGGCGTCGGTGACCGGCTCGGCGGCCTGCGCCAGCGGATGGTGCGGCGCGACCACATACACAAACTCGATGTTTCCCAGAGGCTTGCTTTGCACCGAGGCGTGCGGCGCAGGGTCCAGCGCGACGCCGATGGCCAGGTCAGCCTGGCCCGAGGTCAGCGCTTCGAGCGTGCCCGACAGCGTTTCCTCGCGAACCTTGAGGCGGGTCGGCGGCTGCAGCGCAAAAAATGCCTCGCACAGCTCCATCACCGTGGTGCGCGAAATGGCGCTGTCCACCGCCAGCGTGAGCTGCGGCTCCCAGCCGGTCGCCACCCGCTTGACGCGGTAGGCGATGGCATCGAGTTCAAGCAGCAGCCGGTTGCCTTCGCGCAGCAGTTCATGGCCCGCGACCGTCAGCTTGGCCTGACGCGAGGAGCGGTCGAACAGCAGCACATCGAGCGCGTCCTCGACCTGCCGGATGCGGTAGGTCAGGGCGCTGGGCACCACGCCCATCTCGCGTGCTGCCGCTGACATGCTGCCGCTGCGATGCACGGTGTCTATCAGCCGAATAATATCGGGCGTCAGGACATCGAGGATTTTATTTTTAATGGGTGCCATGCTGAACCTTCAAATGATTTGAATGGTGCCATCAAATTGACACAACGCTGCGGGATGCTCCGGCACCTAAAGTAGAGGCATCCCAAACGCACCTTGAAAGGAGCATTTCATGATGACATTACGCCCTTCCGCAGAACGCGGCTATGCAGACCACGGCTGGCTCAAATCCTTCCATTCATTTTCGTTCGCCGGCTATTACGATCCTGACCACATGGGTTTTGGCAACCTGCGCGTCATCAATGAAGACCGCGTGGCCGCCGGCCGTGGCTTTGGCACGCACGGCCACCAGAACATGGAAATCATCAGCTATGTGCTGAGTGGCGAACTGGCGCACAAGGACAGCATGGGCAACATAAAGGGCATTCCGCCCGGCGACGTGCAGCGCATGAGCGCGGGCACCGGCGTGCAGCACAGCGAATTCAACCATGCGGCCGGCCAGACCACGCACTTCCTGCAGATCTGGATCTTGCCGAACGTGACCGGCATTCCCCCGAGCTACGAGCAAAAGGCGTTTGCCGAGGCCCAGAAGCGCGGCACGCTGCGGCTGGTGGCCTCGCCCGACGGCGTGCAGGAGTCGGTGCTGATCCATGCCGACGCCCGGCTCTATGCCGGCCTGTTCGACGGCGACGAGGCGGCCACGCTGGCGCTTGACCCGGCGCGCAAGACCTATGTGCACCTGGTGCGCGGGCAACTGGAGGTCAACGGCCAGGTGCTTCATACTGGCGACGCGGTGGCGCTGCAGTCGGAAACCGGCCTGCAACTGGCGCATGGCCAGAACGCCGAGGTGCTGGTGTTTGATCTGGCGCCTTGATCGCCTGAGCGCTTTGTGAATGCAGCCGGGGCAGGGCGCGGCATGAAAGCTGCACTTGCTCCGGCTGCTTGCCGCAAGCAGCTTTTAACTTATTATTTTTCGTGTCAACTTTTTACCCAAGGACTCCTCCCATGTTTACTTCGCTGCAAAATCCCCTGTCGCTCGTCGGCCGCATCCTGCTGGCACTGCTGTTCGTACCGGCCGGCTTCAGCAAAATCGCCGGTTTTGCGGGCACCGCCGGCTACATCGCCTCCAAGGGCGTGCCGCTGCCCGAACTGGCGGCGGCGGCAGCGATCGGTGTCGAGCTGGGGCTGGGGCTGCTGCTGCTGATCGGCTGGCAGACCCGCTGGGCGGCGCTGGGCATTGCCCTCTTCACCCTGGTCATCACCTTCATATTCCACAATTTCTGGGCCGTGCCGCCCGAGCAGGTCATAGCGCAGCAACAGTCGTTCTTCAAGAACATCGCCGTCATCGGCGGCCTGCTGACCATCGCCGCCTGGGGCGCCGGCGCCTGGAGCTTTGACGGCAACAAGCGCTCCGCATGATGCCGGGCCAGGGCATGGACAGCCGGCAGGCGCCGGCCATCGTGGTGATCTACCACTCGGGCTACGGCCATACCCAGCGCATGGCGCAGGCCGTGGCCGCCGGGGCCGGCGCCGAACTCATCGCGATTGACGCCGAGGGCAACCTGCCGGCCGGCAGCTGGGAGATGCTGGCCGCCGCCGACGCCATCATCATGGGCTCGCCCACCTACATGGGCAGCGTCAGCTGGCAGTTCAAGAAGTTTGCCGACGCGTCTTCCCGGCCGTGGTACACCGAGGCCTGGAAAGACAAGCTGTTCGCCGGCTTCACCAACAGCGCGGCCTTCAACGGCGACAAGCTCTCGACGCTGAACTACCTGTTCACGCTGGCGATGCAGCACGGCGGCATCTGGGTAAGCCAGGGCATATTGCCGAGCAACAGCAAAGCCGCGCAGCGCAACGACGCCAATTACCTGGGCGCCTACAGCGGCGCCATGGCCCAGTCGCCGGCCGATGCCGGCGCGGGCGAGATGGCGCCGGGCGACCTGGAAACGGCGCGCAGCTTTGGCGAGCGGGTGGCCGGCGTGGCCAGCCGGTTTCGGCGTTAGCGTGCAAGCCGGCGTAAAGTAAACCCGTCCTGCAACTTTTTTCAAGGAATTCAGCATGACCATTGAACTCAGCCTTGACCGTACCGCCAAGCTGGCGCAGACCATTCATATCCGCAGCCATGAACTGCTGGCCGACACCAGCGAGGCCGGCGGCGGCGACGATGCCGGCCCCAGCCCGCACGACCTGTACGATGCCGCGCTCGGCGCCTGCAAGGCGCTGACGGTCATGTGGTACGCCCGCAAGAAGGGCATCCTGGTCGATGACATCCAGACGCGGGTCGAGCGCGACGATGCCAACGAGCGCAACGGCGTTTACAGGCTGGCCACCACGCTCAAGATCCATGGCGCGCTGACCGATGCGCAGCTGAAGGAACTTGAAGCGGTGGCGCAGAAATGCCCGCTGCACAAGCTCATGACGCAAGTCACCACTGAAATCACCACCCAGGTGGAAAGGCTGTCATGACCATCGAACACCAACTGACGGGGCACGACAAGGACCTGGGCGGCGGCTTTGTGGTGAGCAGGCTGCTGCCGGCGGCAAGCCGGCAGGCCGTCGGGCCGTTCATCTTTTTCGACCATTTCGGCCCGATCACTGTTCAGCCCGACGACAACCATGATGTGCGGCCGCATCCGCACATCGGGCTGGCCACGGTGACCTACCTGTTCGACGGCGCCATGATGCACCGCGACAGCCTCGGCTCGGTCCAGCGCATCGAGCCGGGCGCCATCAACTGGATGACGGCTGGTCGCGGCATCGTGCATTCGGAGCGGGCGCCAGACGACCTGCGGGGCACGTCGTATCTGCAGCATGGCCTGCAGCTCTGGGCTGCGCTGCCCCAGGCGAATGAGGAGGCCGCGCCTGAGTTTGCCCACACGCCGGCGGCCGACATCCCGGTGGTGGCGCAGGACGGTGCCGAGGTGCGGGTGCTGATTGGCGAGGCCTTCGGGCAGGCATCGCCGGTCAGGACTTTTTCAAAGACTGTTTACCTCGACATCCGGCTGGCGGCGGGTGCAAGCCTGGCCCTGCCGCCGCTGGCCGACGAGTTGGCGCTTTATGCCGTCGAGGGCGACCTGGCGGTCGATGGCCAGGCGCTGGCCGTGCGAACCATGGCGGTTCTGGCCCCCGGCGCCGTGGCGCGCATCAGCGCGGCTGAAAATGCCCGCTTCATGGTGATCGGCGGCGACGCGCTCGATGCGCACCGCTTCATCTGGTGGAATTTTGTCTCCAGCCGCAAGGAGCGGATCGTGCAGGCCGGCGAGGACTGGAAGGCGCAGGCAATGGGGCAGGTCGAAGGCGAAACGGACTTTATCCCCTTGCCCGAGCGCCGGCCGCAGCCGGCAGAACCCAGCCCGCCGGCTGCGCCTTACCTGTGAGCGCATGGGTTTTGACGTGCAGGCAGCTTTCATGCGTGAAATAAGCATCAAACAGGCCTCTGGCGCAGGTACTGTCTGCGCAGGCAGCTATTAATTCAGTAGTAAAGAGCTGCCGTTCGCCTGGCTTGAGCGTTGTGACTGAAAGCCAAGCTGATGCGGCTCCTAGCAAGCGTCGCGCGCCAGCCGCACGCCGCTGAACTGCCACTGCGCATCGGGCGGGAAAAAGTTTCGGTAGCTGGGGCGGATGTGGCTGCGCGGCGTGGCGCAGGAGCCGCCGCGCAATACAAACTGGTTGCACATGAACTTGCCGTTGTATTCGCCGACCAGGCCCGCCCACGGCTGGTAGCGCGGGTACGGGTTGTAGTTCGACTGCGTCCATTCCCACACGTCGCCCAGCATCTGGGCCGGCGCCTCCGGGCTGGCTTTTTGCTGGGGCAGCGGATGGAAGGCCGCAGTCTCGACAAAATTGCCCGACTTCGTGCTTGAGACCGGCTGCAGGCGGGCCGCCAGTTCCCATTCGAATTCGGTCGGCAGCCGCGCGCCGGCCCAGCGCGCCAGCGCATCGGCTTCAAAATAGCTCAGGTGGCAGGCCGGCGTGTTCGGGTCCACGTCGAGCATGCCCTGCAGGGTGAAATGGCGGTAGCTGCCGCTTCCATCAGCCTGCCAGTACAGCGGCAGCGCATGCCCGCCGGCCTGCACCCAGTCCCAGCCCATCGACAGCCACAGCTCGGAGCGCTGGTAGCCCCGGTCGGCCATGAAGGCCATCAGCTCGCCGTTGGTGACCAGCCGGCTCGCCAGCTCGAACGGCGCTACATAGACCGGGTGGCGCGGCGTTTCGTTGTCGAAGGCAAAGTCGCCATCCAGCGCGGCCTCAAAGCCGTGCTCCACCAGCCCGCCTTCAAAAGCGTGCCAGCGCAGGGGCTGGGGCGCCGTGCTCGTCAACGGCCAGCGCCGGGCATAGGCCGGGTGCTGCGGGCTGAAGGACAGGGCGTGCTGAATGTCGGTCAGCAGCAGCTCCTGGTGCTGCTGCTCATGCTGCAGGCCCAGGCTGACAAGCTGCGCCAGCTCAACCTGATCCGCTTCGGTGGCTTCCTCCATCACCTGCAGCACCCGCGCATCGACCTGCGCCCGGTAGGCCAGCACTTCTGGCAGCGAAGGCCGGCTGATGAGCCCGCGTTTCGGGCGCGGATACTTGTCGCCCACGCCGTTGTAGTAGCTGTTGAACAGCACCCGAAAGCTGGCGTCGAACGGCTTGAAATTCGGCTCGAAGCGCTCCAGCACGAAGGTTTCAAAAAACCAGGTCAGGTGCGCCAGGTGCCACTTGGCCGGGCTGGCGTCGGGCATGGACTGGAGTTGGCAGTCCTCGGCGCTCAGGGGCTGGATCAGGCGCTCGGTTTGCGCCCGCACCTGCCCGAAGCGCAGCCGCAACTCCGAAGCCGGTGCTTCATGGAGAAAATTGTTTCTTGAGGGCAGCATTCGCAACTCCATCGACTTTTGGAAATCAGCCAGCTTCCCACGGCGGCTCATGCCGGTTTGTCGGACGATGCGCCAACATCGACGCAGGGCTGCAGCGCCGCATTCACCGCCCGGCGGTCGTCGAACACAAAGCATTCGCCGTCGAAATGCGCCTGGCCGCAGTCTTCAAAATATTTCAGGATGCCGCCGTCGAGCTGATAGACGTTCGGCAAGCCGGCTTCCTTCAGGTAGATGGCCGCTTTCTCGCAGCGGATGCCGCCGGTGCAAAAGCTCACCACCGTTTTGCCGTCCAGCTCGCCCTGATGGTCCAGCACCGCCTGCGGGAAGTCGCTGAACTTGTCGAGGCGCCAGTCGATGGCATTGCGAAAGGTGCCGACATCGGCTTCAAATCCGTTGCGCGTGTCCAACATGACGACCTGGCGGCCCGCGTCGTCCTGGCCGGCGTCGAGCCAGCGCTTGAGGGTCGGCGCATCGACCGCCGGCGCCCGGCCCGCCAGCGGTTGGATGGCCGGGTGGTTCATGCGGATGATTTCCGGCTTGACCTTGACCAGCAGCTTGGCGAACGGCTGGGCTGTTGACCGGCTTTGCTTGATGTCAAGCATGCAAAAGCGGGCGTCGGCCTGCAGCCATGCCAAAAAATCATGAATGGCCGCCCCTGGAGCAGCCAGGAAAAAGTTGATGCCTTCTTCGGCCAGCAGGACGGTGCCCTTGATCTGGCGCGTCTCCAGCGCTTCGAGCAGCTGGGCTCTGAGAACGGGCAGACTGTCCAGCGCTATGAATTTGTAGGCGGCAATATTCAGGATTTTCATGATGCCGGAGATTGTAGGCAGGGCTTTTTTCAGCGTGCGGCGCCAGGCAACAGCCGAGCCAGATGCCCCACCTAAAATGCAGCGCATGTTTGTCCACTTAAGAATCCACACCGAGTTTTCAGTCGTTGACGGCACCAACCGCATTGATGAAATCGTTGCTGCCGCCGCCGCAGACCTGCAGCCCGCGCTGGCCATCACCGACCTCTCGAACCTGTTCGGCGCGGTCAAGTTCTACAAGGAAGGGCGCGGCGCCGGCGTCAAGCCGTTGATCGGCGCCGACATCTGGCTGGAAGTGCCGGGCAAGGAAGCCGGCGCGCCGGCGTCCCGCCTGCTGCTGCTGGTGCAAAACAGCCAAGGCTACCTCAACCTGTGCGAGCTGATCACCCGTGCCTGGACAAAAAACGTGGTGCGCGACCAGGCGGTCATCAAGCTGGCGTGGCTGCAGGAATTGAACGCAGGCCTGATTGCGCTGTCGGGCGCGCAGGGCGGCGCGGTCGGGCAGGCGCTGCTGCAGGGCGACAGCGTGCGGGCCGACCACTGCGCGCTGCACCTGGCGGCCATCTTCGGCCAGCGCTTTTACATCGAGCTGCAGCGCGCCGGCCGCCCGGACGACGAGCGCCATGTCGTGGCCGCCGTGCAGCTGGCGGCCCGGCTCGGGCTGCCGGTGGCGGCCACGCATCCGGTGCAGTTCCTGACCTACGACGACTACGAGGCGCATGAGGCGCGGGTCTGCATTTCGGAGGGCGAAATCCTGGCCAACACCCGCCGGGTGCGCAAGTTCAGCCGCGAGCAGTATTTCAAGTCCTCCAGCCAGATGCAGGAGCTGTTCGCCGATATTCCCTCGGCCCTGGCCAACACAGTGCAGATCGCCAAGCGCTGCAACCTGACGCTGGACCTGGGCAAGCCGCAGCTGCCCAACTACCCGACGCCCGAGGTCAACGGCGTTCGCATGACGCCCGAGGACTATTTCAGATACGCCTCGTTCGAGGGGCTGGAGCAGCGGCTGCTGCATCTCTACCCCAAGCCAGAGGTGCGCGATGCCAAGCGGCCCGAGTATGTGGCGCGGCTGGAGTTCGAGATCAACACCATCCTGAACATGGGGTTTCCGGGCTACTTCCTGATCGTGGGCGACTTCATCCAGTGGGCCAAGTCCAACGGCTGCCCGGTCGGGCCGGGCCGGGGCTCGGGCGCCGGCTCGCTGGTGGCCTATGCGCTGAAGATCACCGACCTCGACCCGCTGCAGTACAACCTGCTGTTCGAGCGCTTCCTGAACCCCGAGCGGGTGTCGATGCCCGACTTCGACATCGACTTCTGCCAGACCAACCGCGACCGGGTGATCGACTATGTGAAGGACAAGTACGGCCACGACGCGGTCAGCCAGATCGTGACCTTCGGCACCATGGCGGCGCGGGCGGTGATACGCGACGTGGGCCGGGTGCTGGATTTCCCCTACGGGTTTTGCGACAGCATCTCCAAGCTCATCCCTAACAAGCCCGGCGTGGCGGTCACGCTGCAGCTGCCCCCGCCCGGCGGCGGCAGCGGCAAGCTGGTCTATGCGATGGAGGCCGAGCCGCTGCTGGCCGAGCGCGAGCGCCAGGAAGAGGACGTGCGCACGCTGCTGGAGCTGGCGCGCAAGCTCGAAGGCCTGACCCGCAACGTCGGCATGCATGCCGGCGGCGTGCTGAACGCGCCGGGCAAGCTGACCGATTTTTGCCCGCTCTACCAGCAGCCGGGCAGCGGCTCGGCGGTCAGCCAGTACGACAAGGACGATGTCGAGGCGATTGGCCTGGTCAAGTTCGACTTCCTGGGCCTGGCCACGCTGACGATTCTGGAGATGGCGCGCGAGCTGATTGCCACCCGCCATCCGGGG
>JAQGNK010000216.1 GCA_028291905.1 Polaromonas sp. | reverse complement strand
TTCGCATCGGCCAGGCGCGGCCGCACCACCCGCTCGTTGCCGCCAATCACCGCGCTCGCGTCGTCAGGCGTGATGTTGCTGACCACCAGGAACTTGTTGGTCAGCTTTCCGTCCGCGTCCAGCAGCGGAAAGTATTTCTGATTCGACTTCATCGTCAGGATCAGGCATTCCTGCGGGACTTCCAGGAACTCCTTTTCAAACTCGCACACCAGCACATTGGGCCGCTCCACCAGCGCCGTCACCTCGTCCAGCAGCGCATCGTCTTCAATCGGCTGAACGCCGCCCCCGATTTCAGCGGCGGCATCGGCCAACTGGCGGGCAATTTCGGCCTTGCGCTGGGCGAAGCTGGCAATCACCGCGCCGTCGGTTTCCAGCTTCACGGCATAGCTGTCGGCGTCCGCCAGCACGACCGGATCGACGGCGGCTTCAAAGCGGTGGCCGTGGGTAGTATTGCCGGCCTTCAGGCCCAGCACCTTGACCGGCACCACGGCGCTGCCGTGCAGCGCGACCAGGCCATGCGCCGGGCGCACGAAATTCACGCTGGTCCAGCCGGGCAGCTCGCAGTCGGTTTCCAGCTGGTAGCTCATGACCTTGGGGATCGGCAGCCTGGCAATCGATTCTTCCAATGCCTTTTGCAGGCCTGCCGCCAGCGTGGCGCCGGCTTGCAGGCTCTTGTAAAACAGCGCTTCGGCCTTGCCGTCGGGCGCACGCTGGAGGCTGGAGACAGCCGCCGGCAGGTCCGACAGGTCGGCGCCCAGCGCCTGTAGCCTCTTGACCAGCGCGGGCGTGGCGTTGCCCGCCGCATCCAGCCCGACCGATACCGGCATCAGCTTTTGCCGGACTTCCTTCTCGCTGGCCTTGCTCAAGACATGGGTGATGTGCGCGGCCAGGCGGCGCGGCGAGGCATAGGCCGTCGCCGCCGATTCATCGGTCGCCAGGCCGAGCGCCTTGAGCTGCTCGGCCAGCACGCTGGCAAAGGCGTCGCCGAGCTTTCTCAAAGCCTTGGGCGGCAGCTCTTCGACGAACAGCTCGACCAGAAGGTTGTGGGTGGTCATGGTTCAGGCGCCCTTCTTCGTGGTCGTTGCCGTGGTCGTGCTTGTTGCCGTCTTGCTGGTCTTGGTCATCTGCTCAACCCATTCGCGGGGCGCCATCGGGAAACCCAGGCGCTCGCGGCTTTCCAGATAGCTTTGCGCCACCAGGCGCGACACGTTGCGGATGCGGCCCATGTAGGCGGCGCGTTCGGTCACGCTGATGGCCCCGCGCGCGTCCAGCAGATTGAAGCTGTGCGCCGCCTTGAGCACCTGCTCGTAGGCCGGCAGGGCGAGCTGCTGCTCGATCAGGTGCCGGGCCTGCTTTTCATGCGCGGTGAAGGCGGTGAAGAGGAAATCGGCGTCGGAATGCTCGAAGTTGTAGGTTGATTGCTCGACCTCGTTCTGCTTGTACACATCGCCGTAGGTCAAGCCTTCGGTCCACGTCAGGTTATAGACGTTGTCCACGCCCTGCAGGTACATCGCCAGGCGCTCCAGGCCGTAGGTGATCTCGCCGGTGGCCGGCTTGCAGTCAATGCCGCCGACCTGCTGAAAATAGGTGAACTGGGTGACTTCCATGCCGTTGAGCCAGACTTCCCAGCCCAGGCCCCAGGCGCCCAGCGTCGGGTTTTCCCAATCGTCCTCGACAAAGCGGATGTCGTTCTTTTTCAAATCGAACCCCAGCGCCTGCAGGCTGCCCAGATACAGCTCCAGGATATTGGCCGGCGCCGGCTTGAGCACGACCTGGTACTGGTAGTAGTGCTGCAGGCGGTTCGGGTTTTCGCCGTAGCGGCCGTCTTTCGGGCGGCGGCTCGGCTGCACATAGGCGGCTTTCCATGGCTCGGGGCCGAGCGCTCTTAAAAACGTAGCAGTATGTGATGTACCGGCGCCGACTTCCATGTCGTAGGGCTGCAAAAGCGCGCAGCCTTGGTCGGCCCAGTAGGACTGGAGCTTCAAAATAATTTGCTGGAAGGTGAGCATAGGTTTTTATCTGGTGGCCACTGGTTGGCGATTCGGCAGACCGGCGACCGGGCGCCTGGTTCACGCCCGGCGCCAGGGGCCGGGGCGGCAGGGGCTGCTCGCCGGTAAACCAATTATTTTACGCGGCGGCCACTGGCGCCCCGATTGAACGCAAAACGCCCCCGATGCTGGGCATGGGGGGCGTTTTCAGCCGGCCCGCGCAGGGCCGGGCCGTTGCTCAATACTGCCAGAAAATGCGCTGCAGTTCCTTGCTGTCGCTGGTCTTGGTCAGCGCGACGGCGGCCAGGATGCGGGCTTTCTGCGGGTTCAGGTCATGCGCCACCACCCAGTCGTACTTGTCATCGGGCTGCTCGGCATTGCGCAGCACAAAGCCGGCAGGCACGCGGGACGAGCGGATCACCTGGATGCCCTGGGCGCGGATGGCCTGGAGCGCGGGAACCATCGTAGCGGCCACCGAGCCGTTGCCGGTGCCGGCGTGGATCAGCGCCTTGATGCCGGACTTGCCCACCGCGTCGGTGGCGGTGGTGGAGACATTGCCGTAGCCGTACACGATTTCAACCGGCGCCAGCGTGCTGAACTCGTCGATGTTGAACTCCGACTGGGCCGTGTGGCGCTTGACGGGGGCGCGGAACCAGTAGTTGTTGCCCTCGACCACCATGCCCAGCGGGCCCCACTGGCTCTTGAAGGCCTCGGTCTTGATGTTGACGAGCTTGACCACATCGCGGCCGCTGTTGATCTCGTCGTTCATCGTCACCAGGACGCCCTTGCCCATGGCGTCCTTGCTGGCCGCGACGCTGACGGCGTCAAACAGGTTCAGCGCGCCGTCGGCCGACAGCGCGGTGCCGGGCCGCATCGAGCCGACCACCACGATGGGCTTACTGGTGCGGATCACCAGGTTCAGAAAATAGGCGGTTTCCTCCAGCGTGTCGGTGCCGTGGGTGACCACGATGCCGTCCACGTCAGCCTGCTTGACCAGGGCGGACACCCGCTTGCCCAGCACCATCAGGGTTTCGTTGTTGAAGCTTTCGGAGGCAATCTGCGCGACCTGCTCGCCGCGCACATTGGCGACGTTGGCCAGCTCGGGCAGGCCGGCCAGCAGCTTGTCAACCGGCACCTTGGCGGCGGCATAGGTGGCGCTGTTGAGGGCCGAGGCGCCGGCGCCGGCAATCGTGCCGCCGGTGGCCAGGATCACGACATTGGGCTTGGTGGCGGTCTGCGCCTGCGCCATCGTACCGAAGGTGGACAGCGCGACGAAGCCGACGCCCGTCAAGAGCTGCGCGAAATTTTTCAGAAGGTGCATGTGATGTTCCAGAGAAGAGCGGATGGATTGAGTGAGCAAGTGAGGAAGGGCAGTTCTGCAGCAAGTCCACGCCGGGCTTGAGCCGCCTGGCCTGCCCCGGCGCCAGGCCAAGGGTGGCTCATCGTAGCCATGTCGCCACGGCACGCCGATGCATAATCAAGCAGAGGGTATGAGCAAAATTCATACCACTTGTTTTAGCCGCCTGAACCTGCCTACCCAAGCGACATGAACCTCCGGCAACTTGAAGTTTTTCAGGCCGTCATGCAGGCCGGCAACATGAGCGCCGCCGCGCGGCTGATCTGCATCACGCCGTCGGCCGTCAGCAAAACGATTGCCCACACCGAGCTTCAGCTGGGCTACAAGCTGTTCATCCGGGCCAAGGGCACGCTGGTCCCCACGCCCGAGGCGCGGGTGCTGTTTGAAGAGTCCACCCTGATCCACCACAAGTTGGCCGAACTCAGGCGCATTGCGCTCAACCTGCGCCAGACAGGCGCCGGCCAGGTGCGGCTGGCGGCCATTCCGGCCATCAGCCATGAATTTTTGCCGCTGGTGCTTGAAAAGCACCTGACCCAGCATCCGCGCGTGCGGGTGGAGGTGCGGACACTGCACCAGGACCAGATGGTGCAGGCCCTGCTGACGCGCAGCGTGGACTTTGCGCTGGGTTTTTACGAACACCCGCACCCGCTGCTGACCAGCCGGGTGCTGGTCAGCGCCCCGCTCTACCTGGCGGTGACGAAGGACATCTGGCTGCGGGCGGTACGCTCGCGGCGGCAGAATCCGATGTCATTTTTATCGAGCATGCCGCTGGTGCGCCTGGTGGGCGAAGACCCGATGTGCCAGTTCATCGACGAGCTGGCGCGCCACCTGGGCCTGAGCGTGCCCGAAGGCCTGCAGGTCCACACCTCGCGCCTGGCGCTGGAGATGGTCAAGCGCGGCATGGGCTGGACCGTGGTGGACTTTCTGACCGCCAGCAACCTGGACGCCGCCACGCTCACGGCGGTGCCGCTGCATGACTTCGCGCCGATTTCCATGCAGATGCATTTCGCCAGCAGCATGCCGCCGGGACAGGAGGCCTTGCGCATGCTGGACATGCTGCCGGGCCTGCTGCACGGCGTGCTGGCTGCGGGCCATTAGCACGGCTTCATCCTGACGGGAAACAGCGGCGGCCCAGTCGCATGCCCGCTATTGAATCAATAGCTGCCTGCGCATACTCTACCTGCGCTGCAGCCT
This sequence comes from Polaromonas sp., assembly GCA_028291905.1. GTDB lineage: Bacteria > Pseudomonadota > Gammaproteobacteria > Burkholderiales > Burkholderiaceae_C > Polaromonas. The sequence continues at coordinate 194 of JAQGNK010000216.1, read as the reverse complement.
TATTTAATGCAAAATTTTCCAGAAAGCCTTGCTGCTTGGCTTTTGGCCAAGGCGGTGCCGCCCTGCTGGCTTCAGCGCGACGAGCGGCGCACCAGCCATGCCAGCAGCGGCAGTGCCAGTCCCAGCGCCCACAGCGGCCACAGCCCGAAGCGACCGACCCACCAGGCATAGGGCGTGATGCCGCTTCTGCCCTG
>JAQGNK010000485.1 GCA_028291905.1 Polaromonas sp. | reverse complement strand
TGAAAACCTGAAGCAGGGCCTGCACAAGACGCGCGGCGGACGCGAGCAGCGCGCCATGGAAATGTCGGATTCGCTGGCCAAGGCCGGCATTCACGGCGCTTTTGAAGGCGCGCTGAAATTCGTCGGCAATCCGGAACTGATTTCGCGCACCCACTTTGCGCGCTTTCTGGTGGAATCGGGCGTTTGCAAGGAAACCAACGAAGTTTTCCGCAAATACCTGACCGAAGGCAAGCCCGGCTATGTGCCGCACCGCTGGGCCAGCCTGCGCGACGCCGTGACCTGGATCACCGAGGCGCAGGGGATCGCGGTCATTGCCCATCCGGGCCGCTACAACTTCTCGGCCAATGAAGAATACGCGCTGTTCACCGAGTTCAAGACCCATGGCGGGCGTGGCGTGGAAGTGGTGACCGGCAGCCACACCCGGCAGGAATTCGTGAAATACGCCGAGACCGCCAAGGAATTCGGCCTGGCCGCCTCGCGCGGCAGCGACTTTCACAGCCCTTCTGAAAGCCACACCGACCTGGGCACGCTGCCCTTCCTGCCGGGCGAACTGACGCCGGTCTGGGAGCTGCTGGCGGACCGCATCCAGGGATGAGCGCCGATGCCAGAACCCGGCCAGGCGGCTTGGCGGGAATTGCCTTGCTGGTGGCGGCCGTGGCCTGCTTTGCGGTGCTGGACACCACAACCAAGATTATTTCGTTGGGCGTCCCCCTGCTGATGGCGCTGTGGGCTCGCTATGCCTTCCAGGCCATCGCCACCACCCTGGCCGTGCTGCCCAAGCGAGGCTGGGCGCTGCCGCCCACGGCGCATCCGAAGTTCCAGTGCCTGCGCGGCGTGCTGCTGCTGACCAGTAGCGCCCTGGCTTTTTTCAGTCTCCGGTACATGCCGGTCGGCGAGTTCACCGCCATCGTCATGATCACGCCGCTGTTCATGACCCTGCTGGCCTCCGTCACGCTGGGCGAGCGGGTCTCAATGCTGCGCTGGGCGCTGGTAACGGGCGGCTTTGTCGGCACGCTCATCATCATCCGGCCCGGCGGAGAAGGCTTCAGCTGGGCCATGCTGCTGCCGCTGTGCCTGGTGGCGTCGAATTCCTGGTTCCAGATCCTGACCAGCCGCATGGCCAGGACCGAAGATCCGATCACCATGCACTTCTACACCGGCTGGATTGGAACGCTGCTGGCGTCGCTGGCGCTGCCTTTCGTCTGGACCACGCTGGACTCCTGGACGCTCTGGGCCGGTCTGGGCCTGATGGGCCTGATGGGCACGGTGGGCCACTTCATGATGATCCTGGCGTACGCCCGCACCCCGGTTTCCACCCTCACGCCCTTCCTTTATGCCCAGATTGCCTTTGCCATGCTGGGCGGCTGGCTGGCCTTTTCCCATGTTCCCGATGACCTGTCACTGATGGGCATGCTGATGATCGCGGTCTGCGGCGCGGGTGGCGCATGGCTCGCCGTGCGCGAGGGGCGCCTGCCTGCTGCTCAAGCGGCTGAATCCTGAAAGGTTGCCATGGCCCAGTTTTTTGAAGTTCATCCGGACAACCCGCCGGCCCGGCTGCTCAAGCAGGCGGTGCAGCTGATCCAGCGGGGCGGGATTGCCGCCGTGCCGACCGATTCGAGCTATGCGCTGGTCTGCCAGCTCGATGACAAGGCCGCCGCCGACAGCCTGCGCCGCATTCGCGGGGTTGATGACAAGCACCACCTGACGCTGCTGTGCCGCGACCTGAGCGAGCTGGCCAACTATGCGCGGGTCGACAACAAGCAGTTCCGCCTGCTCAAGGCCGCCACGCCCGGTCCCTATACCTTCATCCTGGAAGCCAGCAAGGAAGTGCCGCGCCGCCTGAGCCACCCGTCGCGCAAGACCATCGGCCTGCGGGTGCCGGACCACAAGGCGCTGCAAGCCCTGCTGGAGCTGCATGGCGCGCCCTTGCTGGCAACCACCCTGATTCCGCGCGGCGAGACCGAATCGCTCAGCGATGCCGAGGACATCAACGGCCCGCTGGAGCATGAACTGGCGGCGGTGATCGACGCCGGCGCCTGCCACAAGGAGCCCACCACCGTGATCGACCTGACGCCGATGTCCAATGGCGGCGAGCCGGTGGTGATACGTCAGGGCCGGGGCGAGCTGGCCGTGCTCGGGCTGTAGGCCTTAGCCAGGATGTGGTTGTTTTGGCCAGCAAACAATTTTTAGCATCAAAAAGACCTCTAGCGCAGCAAACGCCTGCGCCAGCAGCTATGAATTCAGTAGCAATCAGGTTGATGGCGTTGTAAGCCCGGCGGATTTCACTCTAGCGCCAGGCGCGTCTGAGACAATCCCGGCATGGACGCTGCCAACCTGATTCAAACCATTGCCATTTACACCCTGCCCGTGCTGTTCGCCATCACGGTGCATGAAGCCGCGCACGGCTATGCGGCCCGCCATTTTGGCGACAACACGGCTTATATGCTGGGCCGAATGACGCTGAACCCGCTCAAGCACATCGACCCGATTGGCACGATTGCGATGCCGCTGCTGCTGTATTTCGCCACTTCCGGCGCCTTTTTATTTGGCTACGCCAAGCCGGTCCCGGTCAACTTCGGCGCCCTGCGCAACCCCAAGCGGGACATGATCTGGGTCGCGCTCGCCGGCCCCGCCTCCAATTTTGCGCAGGCCATCCTGTGGGCGCTGGTGCTGGTGGTGCTGGCGGGCATGAACGTGCAGGAACCCTTCTTCATCAAGATGGCGCAGGCCGGCATTCTGGTCAACCTGGTGATGTGGGCCTTCAACCTGTTTCCCCTGCCACCGCTGGACGGCGGCCGCATCTTGGTCGGCCTGCTGCCGTGGAAACAGGGCCAGTGGGTGTCGCGCCTGGAGCCCTGGGGCTTTTTCATCGTGATGGGGCTGGTGGTGGCGGGCGTGATCGGCGCGGTCTGGCTCAGGCCGCTCATGACGCTGGGCTACACGCTGATCAATGCCCTGATTTCCCCGTTGCTGTCGCTGCTTCGCTAATTTGCCATTCAATTTCCAGCTGTCCTTTTCATGAACTCCACTGCCTCCGCATCGCCACAGCGTTTCCTGACCGGCATCACCACCACCGGCACGCCGCACCTGGGCAACTTCGTCGGCTCCATCCGCCCATCGGTCGCCGCCAGCCGGCTGCCTGGCGTGCAGAGCTTTTACTTCCTGGCCGACTACCATGCGCTGATCAAGTGCGACGACCCGGCGCGCATCCAGCGCTCGACGTTGGAGATCGCCGCCAGCTGGCTGGCCGCCGGGCTGGACCCGGAGCGCGTCGTCTTCTACCGCCAGTCCGATATTCCCGAGATTCCCGAACTCACCTGGCTGCTGACCTGCGT
>JAQGNK010000477.1 GCA_028291905.1 Polaromonas sp. | reverse complement strand
CGATGGCGGCTACAAGGCTTTTCGCGCCGCGCTGGTGGCCGACCTGCCGCAGCTCGCCAGCAGGCACCACTACCGGGTGGTATGCGGCCCGACCGGCTCGGGCAAGACCCGGCTGCTGCAGGCGCTTAGCCAGCAGGGCGCACAGGTGCTGGACCTGGAAGCACTGGCCCATCACCGCAGCTCGGTGCTCGGCATGATTCCCGGCGTGCCCCAGCCCAGCCAGAAGGCCTTCGACAGCCGCATCTGGACCGCGCTGAGCCGCTTTGATGCGGCGCGGCCGGTGTACATCGAGAGCGAGAGCAAGAAGGTGGGCAACGTGGCGGTGCCCGAGGGGCTGATCGCGGCGATGCGGGCCTCGCCCTGCCTGCGCATCGACCTGCCCGAAGGCGAGCGGGTCGCGCTGCTGCTGGAGGACTATGATTTTTTCGTCAGGGACATCGCGTTTTTCTGCGACCGGCTGGCGGCGCTGACCGAGGTACGCGGCAAGGCGGTGGTGCAGGACTGGCAAGCCAGAGCCCGCAGCGGCGACGTGGCCTCGGTGGTGCTCGAACTGCTGCTCAGGCACTACGACCCAGGCTACCTGCAGTCGATGCAGCGCAATTTCAGCCAGTACGGCGCGGCGCGTGGCCTGGTGCCGCGCGACCACACGCCGGGCGCCATGGCCGAGCTGGCAAAGGCGCTGCTGGCCGGGCCTTGATGCAAAAAACCCGGCATCACATTTCAAGTGATGCCGGGTTCCGGTGTGATTTTGCTATTATTTCAATAGCTTTTTGCGCAGATGGATCAAGCGCCAGAGGCTGGTTTCCCTTGAATTGAAGGCTGCGGCCGATTCAGGGCGCCGAGTCAGCCGCCGGCATGCCGGACTGCTGCACATCGCCCGTGGTCTCGGGCTTTGGCGCGCCGTCTTCAGTCAGCTCATCATCGGGCCTGCCTTCGCCTTTGCGCTTGAGCTTGTCTTCTTTCTTGCGCTTTTTCGCCAGCTCCTTTTGACGCTTTTCATAGGAATAATTAGGAGTTGCCACAGCTAGACTTTCGTGAATGAGTAGCCCTTACTGTAATGCATTGCCACTGCCCGGTTTCAGAGCCGCGCCAGTCCCTGGGCCAGATCGGCTTGCAGATCGGCCACCGACTCCAGCCCGACCGCGAACCGCACCAGCCCGCCTTTGTGGGGCCAGGGCCTGGCCACCCGCAGTGCCGGCATGTCATAGGGAACGCACAGGCTGACCGGCCCGGCCCAGCTGTAGCCCAGCCTGAACAGCTTGAGGCTGTCGCAGAATTGGTCGATCTGCTGCGAAGAAATATCCGGCTTGAAGACCGCGCTGAACAGGCAGGCCGCGCCGCTGCAGTCGCGCTTCCATTGGGCATGGCCTGGGGAATCAGGCAGCGCCGGATGCAGCACCGCCTCGATCTGCGGCTGGCCCTGCAGCCAGGCGGCCAGCTGGCGCGTGGTGGCATCCTGCGCCGCATAGCGCAGGCCGATGCTGTTCAGGCCCCGCAGCACCCCTTCGGCATCATTGCCGCTGACGCCGAAACCGACCCGCATGTGGCAAAAGTGAAGCAGCTGGTGCAGCGCTTCGCTGTGGGTCACCACCGAGCCCATCAGCACGTCGGCGCCGCCGCTCGGATACTTTGTGAGGGCCTGCATCGAAATATCGATGCCCAGCGCAAAGGCATTGAAGGCCAGGCCGGCGCCCCAGGTGTTGTCGATGGCGGTGACAGCGCCCTGCGCATGCGACTGGCTGGCCGACTGGTTGTGCGCCTTGACGATATCCACCAGCGCCGGCAGGTCGGGAAACTCCAGCGTGATCGAACCGGGCGCCTCCAGCCAGACCAAGCGGGTCTTGATATTGAGCTTTGCGGCCAGGTCCGCCGGATTCATCGCGTCGTACAACTGATGGCTGATGCCCCAGGCTGCCAGTTCGGCCTGTGCAAATGCCTTGTTCGGGCCGTAAGCATTGTCGGGAATCAGCACCTCGTCGCCGGCCTTCAGCAAGGCCATGTCTACCAGCGTCACCGCCGCCAGGCCGCTGGGCGCCAGGGTGCAGAACTTGCCGCCTTCCAGGCTGGCGATGCGCTCTTCGAGGGTGAAGGTGGTAGGCGTGCCGTGCAGGCCGTAGGTGTAGCCGGTCTTGTGCTTCCAGTCGCGGCTGCGCAGGGCGGCCACGCTGGGAAAGATGATGGTCGAAGCCTTGTGGACCGGGGGCGAGACAGACTCGAAACCTGCCGGTGGCTTGTAGGGATGGTGGATCAGTTGGGTGGATGAATGGCTCATCTCACCATGGTAGCGGCAAACCGAAGCGCCCTTCCCTGCAGCCAGGGCCGCTGAACCGGCTCCGTCAAGCCGGAAGCGCAACGGCCCCCGGAGGCAGGCAGCACGCGAAACAACAAGCGCAGGGGCGTCACTCCCCGCCAGCCGGGGCCGCGGGACTGGCTTTGCCAGACCGCAGGCGCAGCGCCCCCTCCGGGGGCAGCGAACCACACGCAGTGGGGAGCATGGGGCTTTATATCTTCCACTTCTCCATCAGCTGCTCCGGCGACAGCGCGTCGTAGCTCTCGAAGGGCTGGTGAATCCAGGGATTGGTGGGGAGTGTCTCGACGGAGTAATCGGCCTGGAAGGTTGAAATGCCCTTGGTCCAGATCACCGCGCTGCGCAGCTCGGTGATGGGCTGGTAATTGGTCCGCAGCTGGTGGATCACCGCATTGAGGGTATGGCCGGAATCGGCCAGATCATCGACCAGCAACACCTTTCCGGCAATCTCGCCCTTGGGCGTGGTGATGAAGCGGGCAATGTCCAGCTTGCCCTGCACCGTGCCGGCGTCGGCCCGGTAGGAACTGGTGGACATGATGGCCAGGGGCTTGTCGAAAATGCGCGACAAAATATCGCCCGGCCGCATGCCGCCGCGCGCCAGGCACAAAATGGTGTCGAACTCCCAGCCCGACTGGTGAATCCTGATCGCCAGTTTTTCAATCAGGCTGTGGTATTCGTCATAGCTGACGTAGAGCTGCTTGCCGTCTTCGGTCAACATGGAATGACTCCTGATTTGATAGCTGCCCGCGCATGTATTCATTGCGCTGGCAGCTTATTTCATTAAAAACTTGGGGGTTTCAGGCGGCGTAGGGGTTGCGCAGCAGGATGGTGTGGTCGCGGTCGGGGCTGGTCGAGATCATGTGGACCGGCACGCCGGTCACCTCCTCGATTCGCTGCAGGTAGCGCTGGGCGGCCTCGGGCAGCTTGTCGTAATCGGTCACGCCCACGGTGCTCTGGCTCCAGCCCGGCATGCTTTCATAAATCGGCGTGCAGCGCTCGATGTCATCGGCGCCCATGGGCAGGATGTCGGTGGTGCCGCCATCGAGTTCGTAGCCGGTGCACAGCTTGAGCTCTTCAATGCCGTCGAGCACATCGAGCTTGGTGATGCACAGGCCCGACAGGCCGTTGACCTGCGCCGAACGCTTGAGCAGCGCGGCGTCGAACCAGCCGCAGCGCCGGCTGCGGCCGGTGGTGACCCCCTTTTCGGCGCCGACCGTCGACAGGTGGTAGCCGACGGTGCCCGGCGTCGCCCAGTCCAGCTCGGTCGGGAACGGCCCGCCGCCGACGCGGGTGCAATAGGCCTTGGTGATGCCCAGGATGTAGTGCAGCATGCCCGGCCCCACGCC
>JAQGNK010000451.1 GCA_028291905.1 Polaromonas sp. | reverse complement strand
GAAAATCACGATGGCCACCAGCAGCAGCTGCAGCCCGACCCAGGGCACCGCGCCGAGGTAGATGTCGCGCGACTCGACCTTCTTGGGCAGCGCGCCGTTCTTGAACAGCGTGTCGGCTATGCCGCGCAAATAAAACAGCGCAAAGCCGAACGGCGGGTGCATGAAGGAGGTCTGCATGTTCACGCACAGCAGCACGCCGAACCACACCAGGTCGATGCCCAGCTTGGCGGCCACCGGCCCGAGCAGCGGCAGGATGATGAAGGCGATCTCGAAGAAGTCGAGGAAAAACGCCAGGAAGAAAATGAACAGGTTGACGACGATCAGGAAGCCGATCTGCCCGCCGGGCAAGCCAGAGAGCATGTGCTCGATCCAGCGGCCGCCATCGACGCCCTGGAACACCAGCGAAAACACCCGCGAGCCGATCAGGATGAACACCACCATGGCGGTCAGGCGCATGGTGCCATCCATGGCTTCCCAGAGCATCTTCCAGCTCAGCCGGCGATGGATCGCGGCCAGCACCAGCGCGCCGACGGCCCCCATGGCGCCGGCCTCGGTCGGCGTGGCAATCGCATGGTCCATGAAGGGCAGGCCGCCCATCGAACCGAGCACCGCGAAGATCAGGATGGCCGAGGGAATAATGCCGCGCAGGCATTTGGCACTCAGCGTCCAGCCGTACAAAGTGCGCGCAGTTGCCGGAATGCCAGTCACGTAATGCGGCCTGAAGCGGCCCAGGATGAAGGTGTAGGCGGCAAAGATCAGCACCTGCAGGATCGACGGCCCCCAGGCGCCCTTGTACATGTCGCCGACCGAGCGGCCGAGCTGGTCGGCCATGACGATCAGCACCAGCGAGGGCGGCACCAGCTGCGTGATGGTGCCCGAGGCGGCCAGCACGCCGGTGGCGTAGCGCATGTTGTAGCCGTAGCGCATCATCACCGGCAGCGAGATCATCGCCATCGCAATCACCTGGCCGGCCACCGTGCCGGTGATGGCGCCCAGGATGAAGCCGACGATGATGACCGAGTAGCCCAGGCCGCCGCGCACCGGCCCGAACAGCTGGCCCATCGAGTCCAGCATGTCCTCGGCCAGGCCGCACTTTTCAAGAATCGCGCCCATCAGGGTGAAAAAGGGAATCGCCAGCAGGGTTTCGTTGGACAGGATGCCGAACACATTGAGCGGCAGGTTGCCCATGAAGCTCGGGTTGAACCAGCCCATCTCGATGGCGAAAAAACCGCTGAACAAGCCCAGCGCCGAGAGTGAGAATGCGACCGGAAAGCCGATCAGCATGATGACGATCAACCCGGCGAACATGACCGGGGCGAAGTTTTCCATCTGCATTTTTTATCCTGGGAAGCGTTGCGTGGGGAAGGTTGGGGCGGGGAGGGGCATGAAAAGCGGCATGGTCACTGCACCGGCTTTTCGTAGTGCGTGTCCATTTCGATATCGCCGCGCAGGTGGGCGATGCGCTTGATGATCTCGGCCACGCCCTGCAGGAACATCGCGCCGAAACCCAGCGGCATCAGGAGCGCGGCTGGCCAGCGGATCAGGCCGCCGATATTGCCCGACATCTCGCCGGTGCGCAGCATGCCGGTGAAGAAAGGCCAGGTCAGCCAGGCCAGCAGGCCCATCACCGGCAGCAGGAAAAACACCAGGCCGAACAGATCGATATAGACCGGGCCGTTGCGCTTTAGCTTGCCGTAGATGATGTCCACCCGCACATGCTCGTTGAGCTTGAGCACCATGGGCGCGCCGAGCATGACCGTGGCGGCGAACAGATACCACTGGATTTCAAGCCATGAATTGGCGCTCAGGTCAAAGCCGTAGCGTGAAAAGGCATTGCCGGCTGAAATCAAGGCAGCGGCCAGCACCGCCCAGGCGGCAAGCTTGCCGAACTGGCTGCTGATCCAGTCCATGGCGTTGGCGAATTTAAGAAGTGCGGTCACTGTGCTTGTCTTTCGAAAAATAAGGGTTGAAGCAGCGCCAGGGGCGGCTGCTTGCCGGGTAGGAATGGTAAGCGGTAACGCTGGCGCCGCATGCCGTGAGCGTGCCTGAAAATGCCGTAAAAAATGCCGGGTTAACCCTGGTTCAGCCCTGGGTTGGCTTTGGATCGGGCCGCAATACACCCTGAAGCCGGCCGAAACCAAAAGGCCCGGCGCCCGGCGCATCGCTCAGCGGACGCTGACACCGCTGCCTGCCGCCACATCGCCGATCACGGCGGCATCCAGGAATCCCTGCGAGTGAAACAGTGCCAGCACCGCGTCCGCGCTGTCCGGGCTGCACGACACCAGCAGCCCGCCCGAGGTTTGCGGGTCGCTCAGCAGGGCGCGGTCAATCTCTGAAAACCTCGGCGGCAACAGGACTTCCTGGCCGTAGCTGCTCCAGTTGCGCCCTGATGCCCCGGTGATGCAGCCCTGCGCGGCCAGCGCGCGGGCGCCGGCGATCAGCGGCATGCGCGCCCAGTCCAGCCTGGCCTGCAGGCCGGCGCCGCGTGCCAGTTCGAGCGCGTGCC
>JAQGNK010000450.1 GCA_028291905.1 Polaromonas sp. | reverse complement strand
TCGTTCTTTTTCAAAAAAAGTGACAGGGAAGTCAAACGGAAGAAGTCAGGTTCAGGAAAGCGTGCCGGGCGGCGATGGCCTGCAGGTTGTTCTGCACCGCCTCGGCCAGGGCATTGGCCAGCGTGTCCTTGCCGTCCTCCGGCGGCGGCAGGGCCAGCAGGCCGGGCAGCGTGGCCGGATGCAGCACGCAGCAGACCTCGGCCAGCACGGCGCGCAGGTAGTAGGGCTGCGTCAGGCAGAGCGGAAGCTTTTCCAGCAACAGCAGCGACAGCGCCTCTGACACATGCTCGCCGGGCTGGCAGGCCTGGGCCATCTGCCCGGTCACCTCCTGAACGTTGTTGGCCTTGCCGGCCTTGACCTGCTCCAGCATCTGCGTCCAGTAGGGTTCGCGCTCGGCGGCGGGCAGCAGGGCCAGCACGGTGGCGCGGGATTCGCCCAGGGACTTGCCCGGCCAGTGGTCCAGAAACGCCTTGCACCACGCCGTGTTGGGAGAAATGCGCAGCACATTGAGCCAGGCGCGTGCCAGGGCGTCGGTCCAGTCGCCCTTGCGCGCCCATTGCAGCAGCGAGGCTGGCTCCATGCCGGTGTGCGCTGTCCACCAGGCCAGCGGCAACTGCCGCGCCAGCTGGTAGAGCCACCAGGCGCGCTCGCCCATGCTTTCGTACTTGGGGCGCTCGGCTTCCAGGCCGTCGGCCTTCCAGTCCTCGCCGGCGGCCTCGGGCGGCTCGATCTTCCACTTGGTGCCGAGCAGGCCGGCCAGCGCAGATTTTTTCTCCAGGCAGGGCAGCAGCCGGGCAATGGCCCGCTGGGTCTGGGCGCTTTCAGGCAGCTGCGCCAGCAGGGCGCGGGCGATCTGGCGCACCTCGCCGCCCCGGTCCTTGCTGCTCAGGCCGGCGAGCAGGTCTTCATCCTGCATCGACAGGCCTTCGGCCAGCACCGCCACCAGCTCGCTGCGCTCCTTGGCCGGCAGGTCGGGCAGGGCGGTCTTGAGGCGCTCCCTGGCGCTGTCGGCATCCTTCTGACGCTCTTCGCGCAGCAGGTCAACGCGCTGCGCCAGGCTACCTTCGGACCAGCGGGTCTCCAACGGCGCCAGGGCGGCGGTGCCGGTGCCGTAGCGCCAGGCGGTGTTTTGACGCGCCAGCCAGCGCCCGCGCTCGCCCAGCACCGCCAGCAGGGCCGGGCGCAGGGCCACGCTGCGCTGCCCGGCTTCCAGCGCCATCGGCAACAGGCTGGCGGGCAGGCGAAGGCCGGCCGCCTTCAGGCGCTGCAGCATTTCGATCTGCAGCCGGGGCGGCGCTTCGGCCAGCGCCCAGCGCAGCGTGATTCTCAGGCTGTCCGACGCCAGGGCCGGCTCGCTTTCCGGCGCTGCCGTATCGGTGACTGCCGGCGCGGCGCGGGCCTGTCCCTGCCGGCTGGCGCGCTCGCATACCGCCAGCACGCCGGCGGACTGCAGCAGCGCACGGGCCGGCGAGTCGGACTGTTGTTCAATCTGCTGCAGCAGCTCGCCCACCGCGCCGGCCAGGCGGGGCGCGGCGAAGACCATCTTTTCAGTGCCCACCATGGCGGCGGGCAGCAGGCCTTGCCAGTAAGTCGTGCTTGATCCGCTCATTCCGCGCTCCAGTGCCAAGCGCCGTCGCCGCCGTGCATCGACAAGGGCCGCAGCGCGTCGCCATTCCATTCGCCCATCACCGACACCTCCTGGCCGCCGCTCAGCGCCATCAGCGCCCAGCCCTGGCTTTCGCTGATTTGCAGCGGCAGTTGCCGGCCGGACCAGCGCAGGCCAAAGCCGTCGTCGCCGTGGCAGGGAACCGCCTGCCGGCAGCGCAGCGGATGCAGCCCGCTCCAGGGGTTGCCGGCGACGCGCTCGGCAACGGCCCGCCATTCCTGTTCGGCGCTGGTGCCGGAGGCGGGCTGCGCGGCGGATTCGGCGGCGCTGGCGACCGGCGCGGAGGTGCCGCCCGCCACCAGCGCCCGCAGCGGCCCGGCGCTGGGGTAGAAGGCCAGCGTGGCCTGCACGCTGGAGTCGCAGAACCAGCCCTGCTCGAAGCCCTTGCCGCCAAACGAATGGTCCAGCACCAGGGCGCGCCGGCCGCTTTGCCGCCCCTCCAGCCAGACCCGGCGCTCCTGCAAATTGTTGTCGCGCTCTTCCTGGATCACGCCCAGCACCTGCCAGTGGTCGGCCACGCCGGGCGACTCGGCCAACACCGCTTCCTTGTCCAGCGGCCAGCCGAGCAGGATGCGCAGGTCGGCCAGCGCCGGCTCGCTCAAGCCATCGCGCCGGGCGACGGCTTCGCAGGCCAACTGCAGCTGGCCGAGCTGGCGCAGCACCTTTTCGGGCCAGTCGGCGCCGTCCATCAAATCGTCGGCCATGGTGCCAAGGCGCTGCCCCAGGCCGGGGGCCTTGGCATCGACCAGCCGGGCGGCCATGGTTTCCCAGGTCGAACGGCTCTCGGGGCCCAGGCTGCCCAGGCCGCGCGCCACCTGGTCGAGCAGCCACTGGCGCAGCTCGGCCACGCCGGCGTCGATACGCGCCCAGCGTTGCTGCTGGCTTTTGAGCGCCGCCTGCGGGTCCGCCGGCTTGAGCACCTGCTCGCGCTGCTTTTCTTCTTTTTTCTGCACCCGCTCGGTGTGCGCCCGCAGCCATTCGGACACCCACAGCGGGGGCGCATCTAGCTTGAAGAGGGACGCATCCTTGGCCTTGAGCAGCAGCAGCGCCAGGCCGTGCTTGCAGGGGAACTTGCGGCTGGGGCAGGAGCACTTGAAGGTCGGCCCCGACAGATCAACCTGCGTCTGGTAAGGCTTGCTGCCGCTGCCCTGGCACTCGCCCCAGACCGCCGCCGGGTTGGCGCCGAGGGTGGGCCACTGCGCCGGCTTGAGCAGGCCGGTGGCGGCTTTGGCCGATGACGCATCGGGCGCCAGGGCAAGGACGGATTCAGCGCTGAGTTCCATAGGCGGCGGCAGGCAAAAGTTTCAAGAAATTGAGGTGGCTGGCCGGCAGATCGGGTCGCGGGCTGGCTGGCTGGCTGAAGTCGAGAGGCCGCCGGGCATGCGGTGAGGACAGCTTGAGGGCACAAGCTCAACGTCAGCTGAACATGTTAGCTGATGTTGCTTGGGTGAAAAACGGCTTTTGGAGCTTTTGGGTTTGGTGGCTTTGGTGTTTGCTCCTGGCCTCGTTTTCGCTGCTGTGGCTTGCTGGCCGGGAGTCGCCCGGCATGCGACTCACTTTCTTTGCTTCGCCAAAGAAAGTAAGCAAAGAAAGGCGACCCGCAGTCTGGGTCCCTTCGCTTCGCTACGGGCAACCTGCGCTGGTCAAGCAAAGCGGGGGTCTCGTGCAAACTCGCCTGCAGCTCAGACAAGCACGAGCCCTGATCCCGCTTTGCCTGACCAGCACAGGCCCAGCCAGGACGGGACTGGCGGGAGCGGATTCGGATTCGGGGAGGCCCCCATCCCAGCCTTCCCCCAGCGGGGGAAGGAGCCATGCGGGGAGGCGCGTGGCGATGCGGTGACCTGTTTTTAGATCAAACAGACATCTAGCGCAGGTAGTGCTTGCGCAGGCAGCTATGGAATTCGTAGCGCTTTGATACTTTTGTTGCCGGGCGCCAGTGTGGTTATCTTGGGCTGTTCGGCTGTTTGAATTTTCCCCGCAGTCCCGTTCTGCCTGGGCCTGTGATGACCCGAAAAAACGGGACCAGGGCGGCGCGCTGTTTGAGCGAAGCGAGTTTGCGCCGACCCCCGTTTTTTCGGGGCAGCGCAGGTCGCCCGCAGCGAAGCGATGGGACCCAGGCAGCCGGGTCGCCTTTCTTTTGCCTACTTTTCTTTGGCGAAGCAAAGAACAAGTAGGTTGCCGCCGGGCACCCCCCGGCCAGCAGGCCAAAGCAGAGAAAACCGAGGCCAAGAGCAACCAACAAAGCAAAGCGGAGAAAGTAAAAATCGCTACGTTTTTAATAGCTGCTAGCGCAAACACCAACTGCGCTTCAGCCCGATTCAGTCAAAAACCCAGCAATTAAAAAGTACCACTGAAGCAGTTGCCCGAAAACCAGCCCTGCCAAAAGCCAAAATCCCCACATGCAATTCTTCAAAGACCTCAACCTCTCCGCCTTCACCGCCGGCTTCGTCGCGGTGCTGGTCGGCTTCACCAGTTCGGTCGCCATCGTGTTCCAGGCGGCGCAGGCTTTCAACGCCACGCCGGCGCAGATCAGCTCGTGGATGTGGGCGCTGGGGCTGGGCATGGGGCTGTGCAGCGCGCTGCCCTCGCTCTGGCTGAAAAAGCCGGTCATGGTGGCCTGGTCCACGCCGGGCGCGGCGGTGCTGGCCACGGCCGGCCTGGCGGGCGGGTTCTCGATGGCCGAGGCGGTCGGCGCCTTCATGGTCAGCGCGGCGCTCATCACGCTGTTTGGCGTTACCGGCTGGTTTGAAAAGCTGATGAACCGCATCCCGGCAGCCATTGCCTCGGCGCTGCTGGCCGGCGTGCTGGCGCGCTTTGGCATCGAGGCCTTCGCCGCCGCCAAAACCGCGCTGCCGCTGGTGCTGCTGATGCTGGCGATCTACCTGCTGGGCAAGCGCCTGCTGCCGCGCTACGCGGTCGTGCTGACCTTGCTCAGTGCTATTGCTTTTGTAGCTGCCCGCGCAAAAATCAATTGGGCTGCAGCCACTTTTTCCTTTGCCATGCCGGTGTTCGTGATGCCGGTCTTCAGCTTGTCGGCCGCCGTCAGCCTGGCGCTGCCGCTGTTCGTGGTCACCATGGCGTCGCAGAACCTGCCCGGCGTGGCGGCGATACGGGCGGCGGGCTACGGCCCTGACGCGCCGGATGGCGGCATGCCGGTGTCAAAACTCATCACGCTGACCGGCCTGGCGACCTTGGCGCTGGCGCCGTTCGGGGCGTTCGCGCTGAACTTCAGCGCCATCACCGCCGCCATCTGCATGGGCAAGGAAGCGCATGAAGACCCCGCCAAGCGCTACACCGCTGCCGTGTCCTGCGGCCTGATCTACATCGTCATCGGGATTTTCGGCGCCGCCGTCACCGGGCTGCTGACCGCTTTTCCGAAGGAACTGGTGGTGGCGATTGCCGGGCTGGCGCTGCTGGGCACGATTGGCAGCGGCTTGGCCGTGGCGATGAAGGAAGACACGCACCGCGAGGCCGCGCTTATCACTTTTCTGGTCACGCTGTCGGGCGTGGCGATAGCCGGTGTCGGCTCGGCCTTTTGGGGCGTGGCGGCCGGCGCGCTGGCGCTGTTTGTACAACAATACGGCCAGCAACGCCAAGCGCCCCTGCCAGAGCCGCTGCCCAACATCCAGACCAACCAGACCGCCCGGTCCACCAAATCCCCATGAACATCCTCTTCATCGCCGATCCGCTCGAATCCTTCAAGATTTATAAAGACACCACCTTTGCCATGATGCGCGAGGCGCAAAGGCGCGGCCACCGCATCAGCGCCTGCGAACCGCAGCACATGAGCTGGCAGACCGGCGCCAAAGTGACGACCCAGGTGCGCCACATCACCCTGACCGGCGAGCCGGACGCCTGGTTCATCGCCGATGTGGCGCGGCCGGGCGGCGCCGAGGCCGTTGCCAGCTTCGACGCGGTCATCATGCGCAAGGACCCGCCCTTCGACAGCGAGTATTTCTACGCCACCCATCTGCTGGAGCAGGCCGAGCGCGAGGGCGCGAAGGTGTTCAACAAGCCGCGCGCGCTGCGCGACCACCCCGAAAAACTCGCCATCCTCGAATTCGCGCAGTTCAGCGGCCCGACGCTGGTCACCCGCAGCGCCGCCGACATCCGGCGCTTTCATGCCGAGCACCGCGACATCATCCTGAAGCCGCTCGACGGCATGGGCGGCATGGGGATTTTCCGTGTCACCGAGGAGGGCATGAACCTGGGCAGCATCATCGAGACGCTGAACAAGAACGGCGCCGAAAGCGTGATGGTGCAAAAGTTCCTGCCCGAGATCGTCAAGGGCGACAAGCGGGTGCTGGTGATCGGCGGCAAGCCGGTGCCGTTCAGCCTGGCGCGCATTCCGCAGGGCGGCGAGGTGCGCGGCAACCTGGCCGCCGGCGGCCTGGGCGTGGCGCAGCCTTTGTCGGCGCGGGATTTCGAGATTGCCGAAGCCATCGGCCCGGTGCTGGCCGCCCGTGGCCTGCTGCTGGCGGGCATCGACGTGATCGGCGACTACGTGACCGAGATCAACGTCACCAGCCCGACCTGCTTCCAGGAAATCTTCGACCAGGCCGGGTTCGACGTGGCGGCGATGTTCATCGACGCGCTGGAAGCGGCGCTGAAAAATTAGCCAAACAGGGCGTTGGCGCAGGTTGTGTCTGCGCCAGTAGCTCCTTAATTGATAGCGCTCTTGGAAAGACCGGCTGGGCTGGCGCAGCGCCTGCCGGCGACGCGTGCGCGCCGCTTGCGCGTCCAGATCACGATGCCGGTGACCGACAGCATGGCCACCATCACCCCCATCAGCGACATCAGGATGCGCCCCGGCAGGCCCAGGATGCGGCCCGAGTGCAGCGGCAATTGCAGCTGCACGAAGACATCGGCGGCGCTGCCCTTCCACGGCTCGTAGGCGCCGAGCACGCTGCCTTCCCTGGCGTCGATGTAGATGTTCGACAGGCCCATGCCGCCGACGCCGCTTTCGTTGGCCGGATCGAAGAACGACACGTTGTAGAAAGCGTAGTTGCCGCCGTAATAGATGCCGCCGGCCTGCGTGCTGAAGCCCCGCCTGGCGGCCTCGACCTTCGCGGCCTCGACGGCCTGCGTGAAGTCCAACGTAGGCGCGATGTAGCTGCCGAAAGGCGCGGGTGTCTGCGTCTCGTAGGGGCCGGGCGTTGTCTTGGACACCAGCGACATCACCGGGTAGAAGATTTCGCGGTACAGGTTCAGCGAGAACGAGGTGAAGGCCACGACGATGATGACGGCCCACACCCACAGCCCGCCCGCGCGGTGCAAATCGAAGTTGAGCTTGTAGCCGCCGGCCGACCAGCGCAGCAGCCACGATGGCTTCCAGCGCTGCAGCCAGTGGGTCGCGGGGCAGTGGCGGCCGGGCGCGGCAGGCGAAGGCTTCTTCAGCCTGCGCGGCGTCGTCAGGTACAGCGCCACGAAGCTGTCGGCCAGCCACAGCAGCGCCACGCCGCCCATGAGCCAGTAGCCCCAGCGGTCGGTGCCCCAGAAGGCCGGGATGTGCAGGCTGTAGTGCACCGTGCGCAGGAAGGGCATCAGGCTGCGGCGCGACATCGACACCGCCTGCGAATCACGCCGGCCGGTGATCTTCGCCGTCACCGGGTCGATGAAGGCGTTGTCGTAGTCGAGTGCGTACGGTTGGCCCGTCGCCGGGTCCTTCAGCGGCCGCACGAGGAAGGAGGCCGCGTGGCCTTCTTCCAGGCCCAGCGTGATGTAGCTGACCTGCGCGCGCGGGTCCGACGCCTCGACGGCCGCGCGCAGCGTCATCGGGTCCAGCAATGGGCCGCGGCCCGGCGCCCGCATGATGTCGGCGTTGAGCCATTCGTCGAGTTCGTGGTCCCACGAGGTGACCGCGCCGGTCAGGCCCGCGACGATCAGGAACAGCGCGACCGTCAGCCCGGCCCAGCGGTGGACCGTGGTCCAGAATGCCCGCACGGCCTAGAAATCGACGCTGGCGGTCAGGGAAAAGGTGCGGGGCGCGCCCTGCACCAGATAGCCCTGGCCCGGGTAGCCGCCGGCCGAAGCCCAGTAGTTCTTGTTGGCCAGGTTGTCGATGCGGCCGCGCAGGGTCAGCAGCTGGCCGCCAAGGTCCACGAGGTAGCGCGCGCCCACGTCCACGCGCGTCCAGGAAAGCAGCTTCTGGGTGTTGGCGGCATCGGCATATTGCGCCGAGGTGTTGAGCACGCGTGCGTTCAGCGCCAGTCCACGCATGCCGGGCACGTCCCATTCGGCGCCGAGGTTGAGCTGATGGTTAGGCACGCCGATAACGTCCTTGCCGTCGTTGGTGCCGCCAGGGGTGCTGAGCTGCTTGGCGTCCAGCAGGGTCAGGCCGCCGAGCAGGCGCAGGCCCTTGACCGGTTCGCCGAAGACCGAGAGTTCAATGCCGCTGTTGCGCTGCTCGCCGTAGTTGCCGTACAGCTGGGTGACCGGGTTGATGAAGGCGCTCGGCTGCCTGGTGCTGAACAAGGCGGCGCTGGCGCCCAGCGGGCCCTGCTCGTACTTCAGGCCGACTTCCTTTTGCCTGGACACATAGGTGGCCAGCGCCGTGTTGGCGTTGGCCACCGCGAAGAACGGGTTGAAGCTGAAGGCCGGTGCGTTGTCGCCCTTGACCAGGCTTTCGGCGTAGTTCGCGTACAGCGACAGGTTGCGGCTGGCCTTGAAGACCACAGCCGCCAGCGGCGTGGTGCGGCTGTCGTCGTTTTTCGTCGTGGCGGGGCCGAGGTAGTCGTAATTCTGCTGCTTGATCGACTGGTGGCGCAGGCCCAGCGTCAGCAGCACGCTGTCGCCGGCAAAGGCGAGGGTGTCGGCGATTGCCAGGCTGGAGGACTTGAGCTGCTGGGTCAGCAGCGGGTTGGCAAGCGAGCCGCCGGCGGTGCTGAATGCCGAGTAGCCGGGCGCGGCGACGAAAACCGGGCTGTAGATGCTGGAGGCGAAGCTGTCGGAGAACTGATAGGCGTTGCGCGACTTCTGCTCGAAGCTGGCGGCCGTGGTGCTCACCGTGTGCTTCACGCCGGCGGTGCTGAACTTGCCGCGCAGGCCGACTTCAGCGGTGGTGACGGTGTCCTTGCGGGCGTTGTCGAAGCGGAACTGGGTCGTCGCGCCGCTAGCGGCCGTGGTGGTCACCGGGTCGGTCAGCACGTTGTTTTCCTTGCCTTCGCGCACGCCAAGCGCCGCCCAGGCCGTAAGCTGCGCATTGAGATCGACTTCACCGCGCACCGTGCCGAAGGTGTCCTTCGAATTGGCGTAAGTCCAGGGTTGGGCGAAGTTGGAGCGGCTGCCGGGTGCTTCGGGCACGGCCAGGCCGGCGCCGGCCTGCACGCTTGGGCGAGCCTGGTCGAGCTTGCGGTCCTGGTAGCCCAGGTCGGCCGACAGGCGCACCGTGCTGCTGTGCCAGTCCAGCCCCAGCGACAGGCCGGTGGCCTTGCTTTTTTCACGGTCCACGCCGGTGCCGCCCGAGGAGGCGATGGCGTTCAGGCGCACGCCGGTCGCCTGGTCGGGGCCAAAGCGCCGGCCGATGTCGGTCGAGACAAAGGCCTGGCTGTCGCTGCCGATGCCGGCATTGACCTGGGAGATCGGCTCGCCGGTGGCGCGCTTGGGCAAGAGGTTGATGCTGCCGCCGACCCCGCTGCCGCCGGGCGCCGCCCCGTTGATGAGGGAGTTGGCGCCGCGCAGGACTTCCACGCGCTCGATGAACTCGGTCAGCATGTACTGGCGGGGAACCAGGCCGTAGAGACCGTTGTAGGAAATGTCGTCCGAGTACAGCGCAAAGCCCCGCACCACATACAGCTGCTGGTAGTTGCCGTAGCCGCGCGACAGGCGAACCGCCGCGTCGTTCTGCAGCACATCGCCGATGCTGCGTGCCTGCTGGTCTTGCAGCAGGTCGTGGGTGTAGCTGGTGGCGTTGAACGGCGTGTCCATGTTGTCCTGCGTGCCGAGCAGGCCGACGCGCCCGCCGCGCGCCACCTGGCCACCGGCGAACGGCTGGCTCAAGCCCTCGGCCGATGCGTCGGCGCTGGCATTGACGGTGACGGTGCCCAGCGTGGCGCTGCTGGTATCGGCCGCGGCGGCAGGGGTTTGCGCGTCAGCCAGAGGCAGCCACAGGCCGAGCACGGCAGCGGCGACGGGTGAGATGGCAAGGCGGGGAATTTGCATGCTGAAGCGTCCAAATGATAATAAGAATAATTCTTATTATCATTGAAGTGCCTGAGCGAGCTGCTGTTCTGGCGCGTTTTTTAACTGACTGAAGTCGCGCGCCTCAAGCCTCGACCAGCATCCCGTCCTCGAACACCTTCAACTCGCCCGGTGCGAAGGCGGTCCAGGTCTCGTTGGTCGTCAGCGGCGCGGTGACCACCACGGCAATGCGGTCGGTGGGCTGGGTCTGGTCGGCAAAATTCACGCTCACGTCCTCGTCGCTCAGCGTGGCATGGGCAAACGGATGCTTGCGCTCTACGTAGTACAGGATCGGCGAGCCGGCCTTGGACGAGGCGTGCGCCCACAGCGCCTGGCCGTTGCTCAGCAGGAAGTTGAAGGTGCCGTGCGGCGCAACCTGCGCCGCCAGCTCGCGCAGGGTGATGCTCAGCTCCTGCACGCTGGGCACGTCGGCATGCGACTTGGCCAGCTCCTGCATGATCCAGCAAAACGCCCGCTCGCTGTCGGTGTGGCCGACCGGCCTGAAGTTGGCATGCAGGCGCGGCGAGAAGTCGGCCAGGTTGCCGTTGTGGGCGAACACCCAGTAGCGGCCCCACAGCTCGCGCACGAACGGGTGGCAGTTCTCCAGTGCCACCCGGCCCTGCGTGGCCTTGCGGATGTGGGCAATCACGTTGCGGCTCTTGATCGGGTAGCGGCTGATCAGCTCGGCCACCGGCGACTGGCAAGCCGGCTGGTGGTCGACGAAATGGCGCACGCCCCGGTCGTCGCCGCTGCCGTCGCCCTCGAAAAACGCGATGCCCCAGCCGTCGGCATGGTCGCTGGTCGCCCCGCCGCGCCGGGCAAAGCCGCGAAAGCTGAAGGTCACGTCGGTTGGGGCGTTGCAGTTCATCCCCATCAGTTGGCACATGGTCAGTCCTTGGTGGGCGGTGTAATAGGTGGGGCAGGGCGCGTGCCAGCCGGTGCGCGAAGCTGCAGGGCGGCTGCCATGGCCAGCACGCACAGCGCGGCCAGCATCAGAAAAGATTCATTGAAGGCGGCCAGCCGCGCCGTGCTGCTGGCATGACTGGCCAGGGAGTCGCCATGCGCGGCAATCCGCCATTCAAGCACGATGCCGCACAGGCTCACGCCAATGGCGCCGCCCAGCATGCGCAAAAAGCTGATGGCGCTGGCGCCCTGCGACACCAGCCCCGGGTCGAGCGGGCGCAGCGAGCCCAGGTTGAGCGACGGCAGGATGAAGCCCAGCCCGATGCGCCCCAGCACCGCCCACAGCGCCAGCAGCCACAGCCCGGACGCCAGCCCGACCGTCAGCATCAGCGCGAACGACGCCGCCAGCAGGCCCAGGCCGACGGTGACCAGCAGCCAGGTTGGCTGCCGGTCGGCCAGCCGGCCCACGCCGGCAATCGTGATGGCCAGCACCAGCCCGGCCGGCAGCAGCACCGTGCCGGCATGGGAGGCCGACAGGTTCAGGCCGAGCTGCATGTACACCGGCAGCAGGTAGGTCGAGCCGAACAGCGCGGTGCCGTAGATGAAGGCGACTACGCTGCCCATGGCAAATTGCCGGTTGCCGAACAGCGCCAGGTTCATCAGCGGCACCCGGCCGGTTGCCCCCATGCGGCGCTGCCAGCCCAGAAAAACCAGCAGCGCGGCCAGAGCGGCGCTTAGCAAAATAAAGGCCTGCGGCAGGTTGCCGCCCTGGCCCTGGAGCGACACCATGCCGTTGAGCAGGCACAGCGTGCCGGCGGTCGCCAGCAGCAGGCCGCGCCAGTCGATCATCTCGCCGTGGCGGTTGGCCGACACCCCGCCCGGCGCGGCGTCGGGCACATAGCGGTAGGCCATCCACAGCGACAGCAGGCACAGCGGCACCACCATGAAGAAAATCGAGCGCCAGCCGAACAGATCGACCAGCACGCCGCCGATGCTTGGGCCGGCCGCCGGCGCCAGCACCACGCCCATGCCGAACAGCCCGCTGGCCCGGCCCTGCTCATGGGCTCCGAAGGCCCGCATGATGATGATGGCTGGAATCGGCTGCACCACGCCGGCCGCCAGCCCTTCGGCCACGCGCGCGGCCAGCACCAGCAGGAAATCATTCGCCAGCCCACCCGCGATGCCGCCGGCCATCAGCACCAGCATGCAGCCGGCATAGGTGCGCCGGTAGCCGTAGCGCCCCAGGAGCCACGGCGTGGTCAGCATGGACACCGTCATGGCCACCATGAAGCCCGAGCTGACCCATTGCACCCGGCCCTGGCCGAGCGAGAAATGCCGGCTCATGCTAGGGATCGCCACGTTGATGATGGTCGAGGACATGATGGACGCCATCGTGCCGACCATCACCGCCACCAGCAGCAGCCAGCGGTAGCGGGCGCCGAAGCGGGCCTGCAGCGCCGCCAGGGAGGCGGGCGCTGGGGCTGGCAGGGAGAGCGGCGGCGTGTTCAAGCGCGGTTCCGGGCGGCGGCGGACGCGGCCCTCAGTCCCTGGGTTCCGACCAGAGCTTGCCGCCGGTGGCCCAGTTCTCGCGCTTGATGTCGGTGATCAGAATATCGACCGAATCGGGCTGTCCGCCCAGGATTTCAACGCTGACGCGGGTGATGGCCTCGACCAGCTGCTTCTTTTGTTCCAGCGTGCGGCCTTCCATCATTTCTACATGGTAAGTGGGCATTGTTTTCCTTGTGGGTGTGGTCAGGGTTGAATGGGCCGCCGGCGCAACTGCCGGCAGGCCGTGCATTATTCCGCGTCTGCGCGCGGGCCGCTTTGCGCGGCGCAAAGGTTGACGCTTTCAAGCCCATGCAGGCCTTGGTGGGCCTGCAGTCCGTAATTCAAGTAAAAAAGGCCTGCGGCGCATTGTTTTCCTGCGCCAGTAGCTATCGAAATAGTAGCGGATAAAGCCGATGCAGCTGCGGGCCGCCTTCAGTCGACCTCTCTTGTGGCCCGGCAGTGGCCCTGCGCATAGCGGCTGCAGCCCCAGAACTGCTTGCCCGGCGTGCTGCCGCCCCTGGCCTGGCGCAGCACCATCGGGGCGCCGCAGGCCGGGCAGTCGGGCACCGACAGGTCGTTGTCCTCAATGCTTGCCGGACCGATGCCGGCCTGGGCTTGCAGGCTGTGTCGCAGAGCCTTTCCAGTCATCAGCGTCAAGGCCAGGCCGTCGGCAAACCGCAGCGCCTCCTCGGTGAACTCGCCCGAGGTGACGACAAAGCCGCCGGAAGCGCCGTGCGCCGCCATCACGCCGTACAGCTCGCGCACCGGCTGCACGCCGACCCGCAGCGCCCGCCAGTGCTTGCACTGCACCAGATAGGTCTTGTTGCCCTGGCGCAGCACCACATCGACACCGCCGTCAGCGCCGCCGCCGCCGTTGTCGGTCACGCCAAAGCCTTCCCGCCGGAAATGCTCACCCACCAGGATTTCAAAATCCTGCCAGCTCATGCGGTCCAGCGCGTCTTGGCTCCGGGCGGCCGCCGCATGCAGCCGCGCCGCCTTGCCCCGGCGGAAGGCTGACAACAGCGCGGCCAGGCCAAAAAACAAGGGCAGCAGGTATTGGCCGACTGTGGCCAGCGCCCATGAAAGAGTGGACATCAGGAAGCTGCCCATCTGCCCTGGCTGCAACCCCGCCGGCACCGGCTTTTGCGTCAGATGCTGCAAACCCAGGTAACTGATCGCCGCCAGCGCCAGCCCCAGCCACCAGGGCAGGCGCGCGGCCAGCCCGATCAAGGCCTTGGGCAGGCCTGGCTTTTCACGTAGCTCCATGTCTCGGTTTTTTCCTGCTTTGCTGTCTGCGCTGTCACGCTGGTTTGGAAGGCTGGCGTTTTTACACCAGGCCGGGCTTTGTTGGGAAGTTAGGGGCTTGCCCAGACCCTGGGCTGCCTGCCGAACGTTTCCAGGACAAGGTTGTCGCGGGCCTTGCCGCTGAACCGCCGGATGATGCCCCGCTGCGCTAGGCAACCGTCGAGGAGACGGTGGCTCGCGAGTTTGAGTGCCGCGCTGGATTTTAGACGCGACAGGCCCGGAAAACCGGTAATTTCTCGACAAAATCAGGCGTTTGCGAAGGCCATGCCTGCGCAGGCAGCTATTTTTTTTGTAGCGGCTTGAGGCTGGCGCTGCAAGCAGCCGGCGATTCATCTGCGGATTGGCCAGAGGCCGCAAGGCGCGGTGTCGCATCAAGCCCGCCAGCGCCAGCTGGCCTTGTCGGGCAGCTTCGCCCCAGCCCTGCCGCATCAGCGACGCCTGTGCGGCCCCGACAGGTATAAAGTTTGCTCGCCGCAAGCCGCTGGCGCCCCTTCGCACCCTTTCCAAGGAAACCTCCATGCACCCCAACCAGACCCGGCTGGAAAATTTCTATGCCGCCTTCAAGCGGCTCGACGCCGACGCCATGGCCGCCTGCTACGCGCCTGACGCGCAGTTCGACGACCCGGTGTTCTCGCTGCGCGGCCAGGAGCAGGTCGGCGGCATGTGGCGCATGCTGTGCGGCGCCACCCAGGCCAAGGGCCGCGATGCATGGAGGCTAGCGGTCAGCGGCATTGCCGCCGATGCCAGCACCGGCCAGGCCCATTGGGAGGCCGACTACCGCTTCAGCGCCACCGGCCGCATGGTGCACAACGTGATCGACGGGCGCTTCGAGTTCAACCCCGCCGGGCTCATCACCCGCCACCAGGACAGCTTTGATTTCTGGGCCTGGTCGCGCCAGGCGCTGGGCACGCCTGGCATGCTGATGGGCTGGACGCCGTTCCTGCGCCGCAAGGTCAGGGCGCGGGCGGCGGGCAATCTGCAAACCTTTCTTGCCTCGCGCAAGCGCTGAAAAGGGCTTGGCAATGGCCTGGTTCGACGGGTTTGAGGCCCGCACCTTCGATGTCGGCGGCGCGTCCATCCACGCGCGGTTTTCCACCACCACGCCCGCAGGCACGCCGCGCCCGGCCTTGCTGCTGCTGCACGGCTTTCCGCAGTCGCATGCGATGTGGCACCGGGTCGCGCAGCGCCTGGGCCAGCACTATGTTCTGGTCATGCCCGACCTGCGCGGCTACGGCGACTCGTCCAAGGCGCCGGGCCTGCCGGACCATGCCAACTACAGCAAGCGCAGCATGGCCGGCGACATGGTGGCGCTGATGCGGGCGCTGGGCCATGAGCGTTTCTTTCTCTGCGGCCATGACCGGGGCGGGCGGGTAGCGCACCGGCTGGCGCTGGACCACGGCGAGCGCGTCAAAAAACTCTGCGTCATCGACATTGCCCCGACGCTGGACATGTACGACGGCCGCGGCATGACCGAGCCCTACATGACGTTTGCCCGCGCCTACTACCACTGGTTCCACATGCTGCAGCCATCGCCGCTGCCGGAAATCATGATGGGCGCGAACCACCCGCCCACGGCGAAGGCTTACCTGCATGCCAAGCTGGGCGGCTGGGGCAGCACCGGGCTGGGCTACATCGAGCCCGAGGCGCTGGCCGAGTACGAGCGCTGCTTTTGCAATGCCGAGGCGCTGCACGCCGCCTGCGAGGACTACCGGGCCAGCGCCGGCATCGACCTGGAACACGACCGGCAAAGCCGGGCCGAGGGCTTGAAAATAGCCTGTGACCTCTTGGTGCTGACGGGCGGGCGCGGCGTGGTCAACCGGCTGTTTGATCCGCTGGCGCTGTGGACGGCGCAGTGCGGCGGCACCGTCACCGCCAGCAGCCTGCCGGCCGGCCACTTCATTCCGGAAGAGCAGCCCGAGGCGACGGCCCAGGCGCTGCAGGCGTTTTTCAGCTGAGTCGCCAGCAGCCTGCGGCGGGGAGCACGGTGCTGGGCCGACGAGGCCAGGCGCCTGGAGCATCATCACCCTGACCTGCAACAGCAGTGGCCCAGCAGCTTGAATGCTACTGAATTAATAGCTTGCAGCGCAGACGTTGCCTGCGCTACAGTCGGTTTTTGTCAACTTTTCAAGTTCCCCGCCGTCCTCGTGTCAGCCCTTCCCCGCTGGGGGAAGGGACAAAGCGGCTGAGAGCGCCATGGGGAGCTTGGGTTTTACAAGCTTTGGTATAAAAAATGCCCCCTACGCAGGCATCGCTTGCGCAGGGGGCTATGAATTCAGTAGCGGCAGGGTGGCCTGCGGCTGTTGCAGGCAACGGTGACGCTGCTTCAGGCCTCGATCAGCTGCTCGATGCTGCGCTCCAGCCAGTTCTGCGCCGGCGCGGGCTCGGCGCTGCCAGCGGCTTGCACCACCCAGCCGCCAGCGGCATCAGCGGCGGGCAGCAGCTGGACCGGCGCGTTCCACCACAGCAGCCAGGCCAGCCAGGCAGTGTCGCCGGCGCCTGGCAGCTGACCCGGCGCGGCGTCGAGCAGCACCGTCAGCGGCGCGCCTGAGTCCAGGCGCACGCTGGCGCCCTGGCTCTGCAGACCCAGCGCCTGCGCCAGCAGGGCAAAGGCGCGCTCGGGCGAGCGGTCGTCGCCGAAGCCGGCCCGCCAGCGCCCCAGCCCCTCGGCAATGGCCATGCCGCGCCGCGCCTCGGCCTGCAGCAGGCCGGCATAGTCCCACTGGTGCCAGGGCGTGGGCCTGGACGCGCAGCCTGCGGCCAGCGCGGCGCGGGCATAGCGCTGCAGGGCGGCGCTGCTGTCGCCCACCGCCTGGCCGGCGCTCACCATCGCCAGGCTGGCCAGGCGGCTGCCCAGAAGCTGCTGCTGCTGCACATGCATCTTTTCGCGCAGCAGATGGTCGCGCTCGTTGCGCAGCCCGGCCAGTTCCAGCGCGTTGCGCAGGTCGGCGTGCAGGCTGCCCAGCTCCCAGGGTTTGGTGATGTAGCGGTAGATCTCGCCGCTGTTGATGGCCTCGATGGCCTCGCCGATCTCGGAGTAGGCGGTCGTCAGCATGCGGACCACCGACGGATGGAATTCGCGCGCGTGGCTCAGCAGCTCGT
>JAQGNK010000438.1 GCA_028291905.1 Polaromonas sp. | reverse complement strand
GAAGCAGGCTTTCCGGAAAAACCCTGCGGTCAGCGCCTTGCTGCCGGCATTGGCGGCCCAGGTGGCTGACGGGCGGCTCGCAGCCTCGACTGCAGCGCGAAATCTGCTTGCAGTGCATACAGAACCGGCGCAAGCAGCTATTAAATAAATAGCATTTAATACCAGACAAACAGAAAGAAATCATGCAGGAAATCCTCGAACAACTGGAAAAAAAGCGCGCTGCGGCCCGCCTGGGCGGTGGCCAAAAGCGCATCGACGCGCAGCATGGCAAGGGCAAGCTGACGGCGCGCGAGCGGCTGGAGCTGCTGCTCGACGAGGGAACCTTCGAAGAGTGGGACATGTTCGTCGAGCACCGCTGCACCGACTTCGGCATGGAGGACAACAAGATTCCGGGCGATGGCGTGGTGACCGGCTACGGCATGATCAACGGCCGGCTGGTGTTCGTCTTCAGCCAGGACTTCACCGTGTTCGGCGGCGCCCTGAGCGAAGCGCATGCCGAGAAAATCTGCAAGGTGATGGACCAGGCGATGAAAGTTGGCGCGCCGGTGATCGGCTTGAACGACTCGGGCGGCGCCCGCATCCAGGAGGGCGTGGCCTCGCTCGGCGGCTACGCCGACGTGTTCCAGCGCAATGTGATGGCCAGCGGCGTGATTCCGCAGATCAGCATGATCATGGGGCCGTGCGCCGGCGGCGCCGTCTATTCGCCCGCCATGACCGACTTCATCTTCATGGTCAAGGACTCTTCCTACATGTTCGTGACTGGCCCCGAAGTCGTGAAAACCGTGACACACGAGGAAGTCACGGCCGAGGAACTGGGTGGCGCCATCAGCCACACCACCCGCAGCGGCGTGGCCGACCTGGCTTTCGAGAACGATGTCGAAGCCCTCTTGATGCTGCGCCGGCTGTACAACTACCTGCCGCTGAACAACCGCGAGAAAGCGCCGGTGCGGCCCAACGCCGACCCGGCGGGCCGGATGGACCTGAGCCTGGACACGCTGGTGCCCGAGCATCCCAACAAGCCCTACGACATGAAGGAGCTGATCGCCAAGACGGTAGACGACGGCGACTTCTTCGAGATCCAGCCCGAGTACGCCAAGAACATCATCATCGGTTTTGCCCGCATGGAGGGCCAGTCGGTCGGCATCGTGGCCAATCAGCCCTTGGTGCTGGCCGGCTGCCTGGACATCAAGAGCTCAATCAAGGCGGCGCGCTTCGTGCGGTTTTGCGACGCCTTCAACATCCCGGTCATCACCTTCGTCGATGTGCCCGGCTTTATGCCCGGCACAGCCCAAGAGTACGGCGGCATCATCAAGCACGGCGCCAAGCTGCTCTACGCCTATGCCGAATGCACCGTGCCCAAGATCACCGTCATCACCCGCAAGGCCTACGGCGGCGCCTACGACGTGATGAGTTCCAAGCATTTGCGCGGCGACGTGAACTTTGCCTGGCCCAACGCCGAGATTGCGGTGATGGGCGCCAAGGGCGCGGTCGAGATCATCTTTCGCGAGGACAAGGGCGACCCGGCCAAGCTGGCCGCCAAGGAGGCCGAGTACAAGGCGCGCTTTGCCAACCCGTTCGTGGCCGGCGCGCGCGGCTTCATCGACGACGTGATCCTGCCGCACGAAACCCGCAAGCGCATCTGCCGCTCGCTGGTCATGCTCAAGGACAAGAAGCTCGAAAATCCGTGGCGCAAGCACGGGAACATTCCGCTGTGAAGCGGTTGTACCGGGCGCGTGCCACTGGTCGGCACGACAGATTTTCAGGCTGCGGGCGCTAGCGCCATGATGCGTCTGGGCTTCAATTCCTGGGCTTTGCTCCTGCTGGGCGGCCTGCTGCTGGCGCAAAGCCTCTACCTGGCGGTGGTGAAGGTGACGCATCTGGGCGTGATCATTCCGGCCGGCCTGGGCGTGGTGCTGGTGCTGCTGGCCCTGGCCGGCGACCCCTGGAGCCTGTGGCTGGACCGCCAGCCGCTGCGCCGCAGCGTCTGGAACCTGGCACGGGCCGGCTTTGTGGCTTGGCTGCTGTCGCTGGCAGCTTTCTTTGTCTGGCTGACGCTGCGCCAGCAGACGCAAGACCTGCAGGGCTTCACGCCGCAAGTCATCGTGGTGCTGGGCTCCAGCACGCCCAACGCCAAGCCGTCGCCCACCCTGGTCGAGCGGCTGAACCTGGCCGATACCCTGGCGCGCTACTATCCGGCCGCCAGGGTGGTGGTCAGCGGCGGGGTGGATTTCAGGCAGGTGGCATCCGAAGCCAGCGTCATGGCCGGCTACCTGCAGAGCAGGGGGCTGGACCAGGGGCGGATCATGCTGGAAGACCTCAGCACCAGCACCCATGAAAACCTGATATTTTCATTGCAGCTTGTGCAAAAAAGCGGCCTGGGGCCGGAGGCGCCGATGCTGCTGGTAACCAATGACTTCCATACCCTGCGGGCCGGCTGGATCGCACGCAAGGCCGGCTGGAAAGCGGTCAGAACTGCCGGCGCCCCGACGCCTTTGTACATGCGCTACAACGCCTGGCTGCGCGAATACTTCGCCTGCCTGTCGGGCCTGCTGTTCAGGGAGTATTGACGCCATGCACCCACAGCGCCGGCCCGGCCCATCACCTTCCAAGACACCAAAACTGATTCATTCATAGGGCACATCGCATGTTCAAAAAAATCCTCATCGCCAACCGGGGCGAAATCGCCTGCCGCGTCATCCTGACCGCCCGCAAGATGGGCATCAAGACCGTCGCCGTCTATTCCGACGCCGACAAGGAGGCGCGCCATGTCGAGCTGGCCGACGAAGCCGTCCACATCGGTCCTGCAGCCAGCCGGGACAGCTATCTGCAGGCCGAGAAAATCATCGCCGCCTGCAAACAGACCGGCGCCGAGGCTATTCACCCCGGCTATGGCTTCCTGAGCGAGAACGCCGGCTTTGCCAAGCGGGTGGAAGAAGAGGGCATTGTCTTCATCGGCCCCAAGCATTATTCGATAGCCGCCATGGGCGACAAGATCGAGTCCAAGAAGCTGGCCGGCGCGGCGGGCGTGAACTGCATTCCCGGCGTCAACGATGCGATTGAAACGGCTGAAAGGGCGGTCGAAATCGCCCAGGGCATCGGCTACCCGGTCATGATCAAGGCCAGCGCGGGGGGCGGCGGCAAGGGCCTGCGGGTGGCTTTCAACGACAAAGAGGCGTTCGAAGGCTTCACCAGCTGCCGCAACGAAGCGCGCAACAGCTTCGGCGACGACCGGGTCTTCATCGAGAAATTTGTCGAGGAGCCGCGCCATATTGAAATCCAGTTGCTGGGCGACAGCCATGGCAATGTAATTTACTTGAATGAACGCGAATGCTCGATCCAGCGCCGCCACCAAAAAGTGATCGAGGAGGCCCCATCGCCCTTCATCAGCGACGAAACGCGCCGGGCCATGGGCGAGCAGGCGGTGGCGCTGGCCAAGGCGGTGAATTACCAGAGCGCGGGCACGGTCGAATTCGTGGTCGGCAAGGACCAGAGCTTTTACTTCCTCGAAATGAACACCCGTCTGCAGGTCGAGCATCCGGTGACCGAATGCATCACCGGGCTTGACCTGGTCGAGCTGATGATCCGCGTGGCCGCTGGCGAAAAGCTGCCGCTGACGCAGGCTGAAGTGAAGCGCGACGGCTGGGCGATTGAATGCCGCATCAACGCCGAAGACCCGTTTCGCGGCTTCCTGCCGTCAACCGGGCGGCTGGTACGTTTCCAGCCGCCGAAGGAAACCATGTTCGCCGCCGACACCACCCGCCTTTACGGGGTGCGTGTCGATACCGGCGTGCAGGACGGCGGCGAGATCCCGATGTTCTACGACTCGATGATTGCCAAGCTGATTGTTCACGGCGCTGACCGCAACGACGCTATTGCCAAGATGCGCGAGGCGCTCAACAGCTTCGTGATTCGCGGCGTCAGCAGCAACATTCCGTTCCAGGCCGCCTTGCTGGCGCATCCGAAATTCGTCGCGGGCGATTTCAACACCGGCTTCATCGCCGAGAACTATGCGCAGGGTTTCCGGGCCGAAGACGTGGGCCATGACGACCCCGGCTTCCTGGTGGCGCTGGCGGCCTATGTGAACCGCCGCATCCTGGCCCGCGCCGCCGGCATCAGCGGGCAGCTGCCCGGCCATGGCGTGACGGTGGGCGAGGACTATGTGGTGATCGGCCTGGGCGCGGCCGGCCAGAACCACCCGCAGCCTGCGCGGGTGCTGGATTTTCAAGCCATTTCAGGCTCCAGCGCAGTAGAAGTATGCGCAAGCCGCTATGAAATATGTAGCAATTGGCACCTGGGCGGAAACCGCATTCGCGGCACCGTCAACGGCCAGCCTTTTGCCGCCCAGGTCGAGCGCGGCGTCGGCCGCAATCCGCTGGCGCTGCGCATCATCCACAACGGCCGGCGGCTCGATGCGCTGGTGCTGTCGCCGCGCGCGGCCCGGCTGCATGCCTTGATGCCTTTCAAGGCGCCGCCCGACATGAGCCGCTTCGTGCTGTCGCCCATGCCTGGCCTGCTGGTCGAGGTGGCGGTGCAGCCGGGCCAAAAAGTGCAGGCCGGCGAGCGGGTGGCGGTGATCGAAGCCATGAAAATGGAGAATGTGCTGTTTGCCACCGCCGACGGCGTGGTCGGCAAGGTGCTGGCCGCCAAGGGCGAATCGCTCAGCGTCGATCAGCCGATTGTGGAATTTGCCTGATGTCCAGGCACGCCGCGCCTGTCGGCCATGCTTTCCAAGGAGAACCCAGCATGAACCCGCAAGCATTTGAAGCCCAGCTGCAAGCCGCTGGCTACAGCCCCGCCGTAGAGGTGCAAAGGCCAGCCGGCTATGGCCTGGAGACCCACCAGCATCCGTTTGACGCCTGGGCGCTGGTGACGGCCGGAAGCATCACCCTGGTGGTCGATGGCGTGGCGACGCGCTATGCCGCCGGCGACATGTTCCGCCTGCCGGCCGGCACGCCGCACCTTGAAAGCGCCGGACCAGAAGGCGTCACCTATTTTTCAGGCCGCAGGGAGGCGGCTGCATCATGAGCCGTCCGTTCAAAGTGTTGGGTCTCCAGCAAATCGCCATCGGCGCGCCAGCCAAGGAGCGGCTGCGCAGGCTGTGGGTCGATATGCTGGGGCTGGAGGTTACCGGCAACTTCGTCAGCGAGCGGGAAAACGTCGATGAGGACATCTGCGCCATCGGCAGCGGCCCGTTCAAGGTCGAGGTCGATCTGATGCAGCCGCTGGACATCGACAAAAAGCCGGCCGTGCATACCACGCCGCTCAACCACGTCGGCCTGTGGATCGACGACCTGCCCCGGGCGGTTGAATGGCTGACGGCACAGGGCGTGCGCTTTGCGCCGGGCGGCATCCGAAAGGGCGCGGCCGGCTTTGACATCTGCTTCATGCACCCGAAGGCAAATGACCAATTCCCGATAGCCGGCGAGGGCGTGCTGATCGAGATGGTGCAGGCGCCGCCCGAGGTGGTGGCCGCTTTTGCCGCTCTGGCTGCTTTGCCTCGGGCCTGAGCGGCAAGATTCAAGGCCTGGGCGGGCCGGCTTTCATGCGCCAGAGCGGCTTTCGGTTGAGCCTTGAAAGCCGCTCTGGCCTGACGAGCTTGAAACGGATTCAGGGCGGCCCCATCCCCACATCCTTAGCGAGCGAAAAAGAAATAAGGAAAAAAACCTAAAACTGACGAGATCAGGTATTGGAGCCAACTCACCCTGATTGGAAAACGCCGCCCAGCTTTTGAGGGTTCGGCCGGGATGCGGGCAGACCCGCATCCCGGCCTTCCCCCAGCGGGGAAGAAAAAACAAGCGGTAGCGGTGAATTTGTGCGATTAAGCATGGAAAGTGCTACCAGCGCAGGCAGCGCTTGCGCAAGCAGCTATTTATTCTGTAGCAAACTGATGGCCGT
>JAQGNK010000206.1 GCA_028291905.1 Polaromonas sp. | reverse complement strand
CGCCAGATGATGGCGCTGCCCTACTACAACAGCTTTTTCCAGACCACCAATGTGCCGGCGGTGCAGCTGGCGGCCAAGCTGGCGGGGCTGGCGCCTGATATCGGCGGGCGCAGCTTCAAGCATGTGTTTTATTCCAGCAGCGGCTCCGAGAGCAACGACTCGAACGTGCGGATGGTGCGGCGCTACTGGGACCTGCTGGGCCAGCCCGGGCGCAAGGTCATCATCGGCCGCCACAACGGCTACCACGGCAGCACCATGGCCGGCGCCTCGCTCGGCGGCATGTCCGGCATGCACGCACAGGGCGACCTGCCGATTCCCAACATCACCCATGTCGGCCAGCCGTATTTTTACGAACTGGGCCAGCCGGGCGAAACGGCCGATGAGTTCGGCGTGCGCGCGGCCGGCTGGCTCGAAGCCAAGATCCTGGAAATCGGCCCTGAGAAAGTGGCCGCCTTCATCGCCGAGCCGGTGCAGGGCGCCGGCGGCGTCATCATTCCACCCGACAGCTACTGGCCCGAGATACAGCGCATTGTGGACAAGTACGGCATCTTGCTTATCAGCGACGAGGTGATCTGCGCCTTCGGCCGGCTGGGCCACTGGTTCGCCTATGAAAAGTTCGGCTACCGGCCCGACCTCATCACCTTTGCCAAGGCGGTCACCAGCGGCTACATCCCGCTGGGCGGCGTGATGGTCGGCAACCGGGTCGCCGAGGTGCTGATCGAGCAAGGCGGCGAGTTCAACCACGGCTACACCTACAGCGGCCATCCGGTGGCATGCGCCGTGGCGCTGGCCAACCTGGACATCATGGAAAAGGAGAACCTGCCGGCGCGGGTTCGGGACGACATCGGCCCCTACCTGGCGAAGCATTTCACCGCGCTGGGCGAGCACCCGCTGGTGGGCGTGGCCGAAACCTGCGGCTTCATGGCCGGGCTGGTGCTGGTGAAGAACAAGGCGACGCACGAGGCCTTCAAGCCCGAGCTGGAAGTCGGCATGCGCTGCCGCGCCCATTGCTTCCGGCTGGGGCTGATCATGCGGGCCGTGGGTGACCGCATGATCATCGCGCCGCCGCTGGTCATGACGCATGCGCAGATCGACGAGATGGTGGCGCTGATCCGCTGCTGCCTGGACGCCACGCTGGCCGAATTGCAGGCAGCGGGGCTGCTGGATTGAATAGAATAAATGCCGGCGTTTCCAGGGCAGCTTCTGGTCTGGAAATTGCTTCATTCACAGGGTGCCTTTTCGCCTGATTCTGGCGCTGGCCTTGTCCATTTTTATCTGTCTGTCTCGGGAGATTGAGCTATGAAAAAACTTGTGTTGGTGATGGCGATGTCGGCGGTGCTGCTGGGCGCCTGCGGCAAAAAAGAAGAACCCGTGGCAGCAACGCCAGCAGCCTCAGCGCCTGCTGCATCGGCGCCGGCGGTGACGGCCTCTGCCGCGCCAACACCGGCCCCAGCGCCCGTGGCCAACACCGAGGAGAAGGTGCTCAATATCTACAACTGGCCTGACTACATTCCCGAAGGCATGATTGCCAGCTTTGAAAAGGAAAGCGGCATCAAGGTCAACTACGACACTTTCGAAACCAATGAGGCGCTGCAGGCCAAGCTGGTGGCCGGCAATACCGGCTACGACATCGTGGTGCCGGGCACCGTGTTCGCCAAAGCCCAGATCGAAGGCGGGCTGCTGCAGCCGCTGGACAAATCCAAAATCCCGAACCTGGCCAATCTGGACCCGGCCATCATGAAGACCCTGACCAAGGCCGACCCGGACAACAAGTACCTGGTGCCCTGGGCATGGGGCTTCACCACCGTCGGCATCAACCGGACCAAGGCCGAGAAAGTCCTGGCCGGTATGCCCATGCCCGCCAATGCCTGGGATCTGGTGTTCGACCCCAAATACACCGCCAAGCTCAAGTCCTGCGGCATTGCCTATCTCGACTCGCCGACCGAGATCATTCCGGTGGCGCTGCACTACATCGGCAAGGACGCCTATTCCAACAACACGGCCGACTACAAGGCGGCTGCCGATATGTTGGCCAAGGTGCGCAAGGACGTGCGGATTTTCAGCTCGACGATGATCGACGACGTGGCCGGCGGCAAGGCCTGCGTGGCGGTTGGCTGGTCGGGCGACATGAACATCGCCGCCGGACGGGCCAAGGAAAACGGCTCCAAGGATGTGATCGAGGCCTTGCTGCCGAGCACCGGCGCCTTGATTTTCTTTGACACCATGGCCCTGACCAAGGATGCCAAGCATCCGAACAATGCCCAGGCCTTCATTGATTTTTACCTGCGGGCCGACAATGCCGCCAACATGACCAACACCATGAACTACCCGACGGCCAACAAGGCGGCCATCGAAAAGATCAAGCCTGAAATCTCGGGCAACAAGACCATCTTTGTCGAGCCCGACTATTTCAGCAAGATGATTGCGCCGAGCAGCTTCACCAACGAAGCCCGCGAAGCCATGGCCAATGCCTACAACAGCTTCAAAAAAGGCAAGTAAGCTTTCTTTCAAGTAAGCCAAGGCTGTTTGTACAAGGGTATGAACAGCCTTTTTTCTTTTTAAGCATGAATGCACAAGGCTGTAAATGGCGGACAACCTGACGGACAAGAACGATAAAACGGGCTATCTGGTCACCCAGAACCTGGTCAAGCGGTTTGACGAGGCGCTGGCGGTCGATGATGTGTCGCTGTCGGTGGGTCAGGGCGAGATTTTTGCGCTGCTGGGCAGCTCGGGCTGCGGCAAATCCACCCTGCTGCGCATGCTGGCGGGGTTTGAGAAGCCGACTTCCGGCCGCATCCTGCTCGGCGGCCAGGACGTGGCCGGCCTGCAGCCCTACGACCGGCCCATCAACATGATGTTCCAGTCCTACGCCCTGTTCCCGCACCTCGACATCTGGGAAAACGTCGCCTTCGGCCTCAAGCGCGAAGGCCTGCCCAGGGCCGAGATCGGCCAGCGCGTGGGCGAGATGCTCGACCTGGTGCAGCTCGGCCCCTATGCCAGGCGCAAGCCGCATCAATTGTCGGGCGGCCAGCAGCAGCGGGTGGCGCTGGCGCGCAGCCTGGCCAAGCGGCCCAAGCTGCTACTGCTTGACGAGCCGCTGGGCGCGCTGGACAAGAAACTGCGCGAGCAGACCCAGTTCGAGCTGGTCAACATCATCGAGCAGGTCGGCGTGACCTGCGTGATGGTGACGCACGACCAGGAGGAAGCCATGACCATGGCTGGCCGCATCGCGGTCATGAGCAAGGGCAGGGTGCTGCAGGTGGGCACGCCCGAAGAGGTGTATGAGCATCCGGCCAACCGCTTCGTTGCCGACTTCATCGGCAATGTCAACATGTTCGAGGGCCGGCTCAGCCTGGACGAAAACGACCGCTGCGCCGCTGTGACCGCCATCGGCGAAATCCAGGTCGGGCATGGCGTCAGCGGCACGCTGAACATGCCGCTGGCGATTGCCGTGCGACCCGAGAAAATCGAGATCAGCAAGGATCGGCCGGCGGTGGATCGCAACATCTTCACCGGCAAGGTCCGGGAAATCGCCTATTTCGGCTCCTACAACACCTACATCGTCATTGCCAGCGACGGCTCGCGGGTCCGGATCACCGAGGCCAACACCTCGCGCCATGACCTGAGCGACATCAGCTGGGAGGACAACGTGTTCTTCTGGTGGAGCGACCGCGCCGGGATTGTCCTGCGCGACTGAGCGCGTCCGGTATTTGGCATCCTATTTCCCCGCGATTTCAAGGAACCCCATGGCTGCTGCCTCCATCGCTTCCCGCTTCCCCATGCCGGGCAAAGGCTTCGTGATCGCCGTGCCCTACCTGTGGCTGATCGTCTTTTTCTTTTTCCCCTTTTTGATCCTGCTCTACATCAGCTTTGTCGATATGGGCAACGACATCAACCCGTTCAAGCCGATCTGGGATTCGACCACCGGCTTGCTCAAGCTCAAGTACGAGAACTACTGGTCTATTTTTCGAAGCAGCGAGGGCGGCGGACTGTTCCAGACGCTTTATGTCGAGGCCTATCTGCGCTCCCTCTGGTATGCGCTGTGCACCGCTGTGCTGTGCCTGGGCATCGGCTATCCCTTTGCCTACTTCATCGCCCGCTCGGCGCCCAGCCTGCGGCCGGCGCTGCTGATGATGGTGATGCTGCCGTTCTGGACCTCGTTTTTGCTGCGGGTCTATGCCTGGAAGGGCATCCTGGCCGACCAGGGCGTGCTGAACCGGGCGCTGATGTTCCTGGGGCTGACGGCCGAGCCGATCCAGATGCTCTACACCGACGTGTCGATGCTGGTCGGCATGACCTATGTGTACCTGCCCTTCATGGTGCTGCCGCTCTATGCCAATCTGGTGAAGATGGATTTCCGGCTGCTGGAGGCCGCGCATGACCTGGGCGCCTCGCCTTTCAAGGCGTTCTGGCTGGTCACCGTGCCGCTGTCGCGCCCCGGCATCATCGCCGGCTTCATGCTGGTGTTCATCCCGTCGGTCGGCGAGTTCGTGATTCCGTCGCTGCTCGGCGGCCCCGAGAACATCATGATCGGCCGGGTCGTCTGGGACGAGATGTTCACCAGCAACAACTGGCCCCGCGCCACGGCGCTGGCAGTGGTGATGATCGCGCTGATCGTGGTTCCGCTGGCGATTTACTACCACTACACCGGCGACGCGGCCGAGACCCGGAAATAAGGAGCCAGGCGCATGAAAACCTTTCTGGAAAAGCATTTCGGCAAGCTCTGGCTGGGGCTGGTGTATGTGTTTTTGTACCTGCCGCTGATCTTCATGGTCGTGTTTTCGTTCAACAGCACGCGGCAGGACGCCGAGTTCACCGGCTTTTCGCTGCGCTGGTACGAGGCGCTGACGCGCGACACCAAGATCGTCGAAGGCTTTTGGCTGTCGCTCAAGGTGGCGGTCTGCGCGGGCCTGCTGTCGGCCATTCTCGGCACGTTCGCCGCCTTCGTGCTGGTGCGCTACCGGCGCTTCAAGGGCCGCACCGCGTTTTCCGGCATGGTCAATGCGCCGCTGGTCATGCCCGAGGTGGTTATCGGCCTGTCGCTGCTGCTGCTGATGGTGGGCGCGCAGAACTTCCTGGGCTGGCCCCAGCGCGGTATGTTCACCATCATTCTCGGCCACACCCTGCTGGGCATGGCCTACGGCATGGTGGTGATCCAGTCGCGGCTGCTGGAGGTGAACCGCTCGATAGAGGAGGCCGCCATGGACCTGGGCGCCCGGCCGCTGCAGGTGTTTTTCCTGATTACCCTGCCCAATATCTTCCAGGCGATTCTGGCGGCCTTCCTGCTGGCCTTCACGCTGTCGTTCGATGACGTGGTGATTGCCGAATTCCTCTCCGGCCCCGGCGTCAACACCTTGCCGCAGGTGATCTTCGGCTATGCCAGGCGCGGCATCAACCCGACCATCTACGCCGCAGCCACGCTTCTCATCACCACGGTGACGCTGGGCATCATCGGTTACAGCGTCTGGGTGGCGCGGCAAACCCGCCAGCGCGAACGCGAAATCGCCGCCGCCACGCGGGCCGAGCTGACGGCCCTGGCCGCATCGGCGGCAAGCCCGGCCGGGATGACTGCCGTCAAGCCGCAGGCCGCCTGATGGGCGCGCTGCCCAATCCAATGGCGCGCCGTCTTCGCCAGAGCGCACCCTGACTTGCAACCGTGGCGGCCTAGCTGTCTGCCTGCTATTGAATCAATAGCTGCCTGCGCAGGGTCTATCTGCGCTGCAGCCGTATTTGACCTGATTGGCTGTTTGCCCCAGACTTTTATCGCTCAGTTGCGCACTGGAATGATAAATTTGGCGATTTTTGATTTGCTATGGAAATAATAGCTGCCAGTGCATGCACTCATTGCGCTAGCGGCCTAAAACACTCTTAAATTAAGTCCCATGATCCCTTCCGTATCCTCCAAGACCGAAAGCCGCAAGCTTTCCGCGCAGCCGCCGCACGAGCCAGCCACCGGGCATGCCGCGATTCTCGTGCGCGCCGGCGTCTCCATTGGCTTGCGCGCCGCGTCCGGCGTCCATCCGTCATGAGCAGCTTCGAGATTCCCGCTCTGGTGTCCTCGCTTGAAGCGCAGGGCATTCACAGCCTGCTGGTGCAGTTCGCCGACATCCACGGCATTGCAAAAGGCAAGCTGGTTCCGGTCAAGCTGCTGCAGGAGTGGGTGGAGGCCGGCGCCGGTTTCGCTGGTCCCAGCATCTGGGGCACCGGCCTGCCGCGCATGGGCGCGCGCAGCGAATATTACGGCCGCGTGCAGGCCGAAACCATCCGCCCGCTGCCCTTCATGCCCGGCGTGGCGCATGCGGTGTGCGATGGCT
This sequence comes from Polaromonas sp., assembly GCA_028291905.1. GTDB lineage: Bacteria > Pseudomonadota > Gammaproteobacteria > Burkholderiales > Burkholderiaceae_C > Polaromonas. The sequence goes on along the minus strand of JAQGNK010000206.1, from coordinate 3,730 downwards.
ATGCCGGCGGCGAGGCGCTCGCCACCTGCTCGCGCCAGCTGCTCAAGCGGCAAATCGAGCTGCTGCGCGAGCGTGGCTTGCGCCTTTGGGTTGGCATCGAGCCCGAGTTTTTCCTGTTGCGGCGGGGCAGCGATGGCCGCTGGCAAGCCGCCGACAGCGACGACGGCCTGTCCAAGCCGTCCTACGACCTGAAAGCGATCTACCGCCAGCGCGATTACCTCGACGACATGCGGACCACTTTGACCGCGCTGGGGTTTGAGCTTGAGCAAATCGATCATGAAGACGCCAACGGCCAGTATGAAATCAACTACCGCTTCGACGAGGCGCTGGCGGCGGCCGACCGTTTCATGCTGTTCAAGCTGGCCGCCCACGCGGTGGCCGAAAAGCACAGCCTGGTCTTCAGCTGCATGCCCAAGCCGCTGGCCCACGCGCCTGGCAGCGGCCTGCATTTCCATCTGAGCCTGACCGACGAGGCAGGCCAGCCGGTGATGGCCGATGCGTCGGGCGCGCTCGGCCTGAGCGCGACCGGCCACCAGTTCGCCGCCGGCCTGCTGCACCATGCCGACGCGCTGGCGGCGCTGTGCGCGCCCACGGTCAACAGCTACAAGCGCCTGGCTTCCAGCGCCAGCGTTTCCGGCACCACCTGGTCGCCAGTCTGGAAAAGCATCGGCGACAACAACCGCACCTGCCTGGTCCGCACCGTGGCGGGCCGTATCGAATGGCGCCTGCCCGACCCGTCCTGCAACATCTACGCCGCGCTGGCCGGCACCCTGGCCGCCGGACTCGATGGCATGGACCAAGGCCTTCCCGCCGTGCAGGCTTGCGCCGACGACCTGTATTTGCGCAAGGCCTCGGGTGCCAGCATGCCTGCCACCCTGCCGCGCGATTTGTCGGCTGCGCTGGATGCGCTGGCCGGCAATGAAGTGTTGACCCAGCGCCTCGGCCCGGCATTCGTGGCCCAGTTCCTGAACTGCAAGCAAGAGGAATGGGATGCATTCGCCGCCCAGGTGTCAGACTGGGAGTTGCAGCGCTATGCCAGCTTGTTTTGAGTTTTAACCTTGCCTGTCGATAAACCGGCAAGTGATGGTTGGCTTTTCAAGCTGTTCATGAGACGCAGGGGTGGTTTTTCATCAAACGATTAAATTTTTCGCAATATGAAATAAATGAAAAATTTTTTGTGTTTATTTCAGTCGTCATGAAAAATCTGATTCCACTTTATGAAATTGTCTGCCAAGTCTTTGATTTGCAAAGGAATATTTAGTCTTATATAAGACATAAGATATAAATTGAGTCTTGTAGAAGACTTAGAATAAAACCACTTTCTTTTCAACTTACGGAGTTCACCATGCCACAAAGCCTCACAGAGCAACTCAGCCGCGAACAGCAAATTGCCGCCCTGGAAAAAGACTGGGCCACCAACCCGCGCTGGAAGGGCATCAAGCGCGGCTACAGCGCCGCCGACGTGGTTCGCCTGCGCGGCTCGTTCCCCATCGAGCACACGCTGGCGCGCCGTGGCGCTGAAAAGCTCTGGGGCCTGGTGAACAACGAGCCCTACGTCACCTGCCTCGGCGCCCTGACCGGCGGCCAGGCGATGCAGCAGGTCAAAGCCGGCGTCAAGGCAATTTACCTGTCGGGCTGGCAAGTCGCCGCCGACAACAACGGCTACGCCGCGATGTACCCCGACCAGTCGCTGTACCCGGTGGACTCGGTGCCAAAGGTCGTCGAGCGCATCAACAACACCTTCCGCCGCGCCGACGAAATCCAGCATTCCAAGGGCATTGACGCCGGCGACGCCAATTACATCGACAACTTCGCGCCCATCGTGGCCGATGCCGAAGCCGGTTTCGGCGGCGTGCTCAACGCGTTCGAGCTGATGAAGGCCATGATCCATTCCGGCGCTGCCGGCGTTCACTTTGAAGACCAGCTGGCCTCCGTCAAGAAATGTGGCCACATGGGCGGCAAGGTGCTGGTGCCGACCGCCGAAGCCTGCCAAAAGCTGATCGCCGCCCGCATGGCGGCCGACGTTTGCGGCGTGCCCACTCTGGTGATTGCCCGCACCGATGCGGAAGCCGCTGACCTGCTGACCAGCGACTACGATGAAAACGACAAGCCATTCATCACCGGCGAGCGCACCGCCGAAGGCTTCTACAAGACCCGAAAAGGCATGGACCAGGCCATCTCCCGCGCCGTGGCTTACGCGCACTACGCCGATCTGGTCTGGTGCGAAACCGGCACGCCCGACCTCGAATTCGCCAAGAAATTCGCCGATGCGGTGCATGCTGTCCATCCGGGCAAGATGCTGGCCTACAACTGCTCGCCGTCGTTCAACTGGAAGAAAAACCTGGACGACGCGACCATCGCCAAGTTCCAGAAAGAGCTCGGCGCCATGGGCTACAAGTACCAGTTCATCACGCTGGCCGGCATCCATTCCATGTGGTACAACATGTTCGACTTGGCCCAGGACTACGTGGCGCGCGGCATGACCGCCTATATCGAGAAGGTGCAGGAGCCCGAATTCGCAGCCCGCGGCCGTGGCTACACCTTTGTGTCGCACCAGCAGGAAGTCGGCACCGGCTACTTCGATGAAGTGACCACCGTCATCCAGGGCGGCAAGTCCAGCGTGACCGCGCTGACCGGCTCGACCGAAGAAGAGCAGTTCCACTGATCCGGTGATTTGACTGTCAGCGCCTGCTGACCGCCAAGGCCTTGAACCATTCCAAGCGGGAGGTTCAAGGCCTTTTTCGTGGTGCAATATGGATGAGTGCGGTTAATATCTGGAAAAATGTTCCCGTCAACAAACAAGAGCGAGAAAGGCAACTGGTTATGACTCCGCGAACTACAACGGCAAGGTTCTCAAAGCTTACAAGGCCGTAGTCCGCGCGCCCTGTGCGCTGCCAGCTATAAAATTCATCCTAAAGCGCGGCCTGGTCCGCGCTTTTTTTTGCCCCTCTGCTTTTAATTTTCACCATGATCCAAATTACGCTTCCCGACAGTTCCAAACGTGAATATCCGCAAGCCGTCACGGTGGCCGAAGTGGCTTCGTCCATCGGCGCCGGTCTGGCCAAGGCCGCGCTGGGCGGCAAGGTCGATGGCAAGCTGGTCGATACCAGTTTCCTGATCGACAAAGACAGCAAGGTCGCCATCATCACCACCAAGGACGTCGATGGCCTGGAGCTGATCCGCCACAGTGCGGCGCACTTGCTGGCGTATGCGGTCAAGGAGTTGTTTCCCGACGCGCAGGTCACCATTGGCCCGGTGATTGAGAACGGGTTTTTCTACGACTTTTCCTACAAACGCCCGTTCACGCTCGAAGACCTGGTGGCGATTGAAAAACGCATGACCGAACTCGTGGCCAAGGATGAGCCGGTGACCCGCCGGGTGTTGCCGCGCGACGAAGCCGTGGCGCACTTCAAGAGCATCGGTGAGCATTACAAGGCCGAGATCATCGCCAGTATTCCGGCCAATGAAGATGTCTCGCTCTACCGCGAAGGCGCGTTCGAGGACTTGTGCCGTGGCCCGCATGTGCCGAGCACCGGCAAGCTGAAGTTCTTCAAGCTCATGAAAGTGGCCGGCGCCTACTGGCGCGGCGATCACCACAACGAGATGCTGCAGCGCATCTACGGCACGGCCTGGGCCACCAAGGACGAGTTGCAGCAGTACCTGACCATGTTGGAAGAAGCTGACAAGCGCGACCACCGCAAGCTGGGCAGGGAACTCGATCTGTTTCATA
>JAQGNK010000430.1 GCA_028291905.1 Polaromonas sp. | reverse complement strand
ATCCGGTTGAAATGGAAATGGAATTAACTTTTCGGCGCAACGCCCCGGCGCTGCATCATGTCTTCGCTCATGGCCTTGACCGCCTCAAGCGGCAAGGCCGCCTGGGCGGCGGGATAGGCGATGCGGTTTTCGTCATCAAGGTGGCGGCGGTACAGGGCGGCGAACTGGTCCAGCGCTGCGGCCTGCTCCGGCGTGAGCGGCGTCCAGCCGGAGGCGGGGCTGTCGGCGATGGCCTGCAGCGCGCGGCGGGCTTCAACCCAGCCGATGTCCATCTGCCGGTGCTCCTGCATCAGCTGCTGCGCCAGCTCGCGCAGGGCTGCATCCGGCCCGGCCAGCAGCGGCGGGAACAGATGCAGTTCCTCGTCCTGGTGATGCAGCGGCGCGGCGATGTCGAAGTAGCGCATCACGTCGCGCGCGGCCTGGCGGGCCGGCTCGTCGCAGCCCTTGTCCAGCAGGTGCCGCTGGAGTTTGGCCTGCAGGGCCAGCATGCGCTCGACCCGGTCATGGCAGGCGGCCAGCATCTCGAACGGCGCTTCAAGCCCTGCGGCCAGCGCGCCGTGGGCGGGCAGCCGCACCGGGCGGCGCGTGGGTCGAGGGGCGTGGCTCATGGCAGCGCTTGGGGCCTGTCAGCCCATCTGGACGGCGTGGCCCTGGGCGTCGAAGGGAATGTAAGTCCCATGCTCGCCGCGCTTGATGGCCTCGACCATGCGCTGCAGCGGTGCCTCGGCGTCCTCGCTGGTCGGCGCCCGGTTCAGGCTGCCGGACAGGGCGGCGGCAAACACAATGCCCCAGCTGTTGGGGCCGAACTGGCTCGCTTCCTCGACCAGCATGCCGAACGAGGCCAGCTCGTCGGGGCGCTTGTCCACGCACATCAACGGCACCAGCGCGCCGCCCTGCCCGGCCTCGAAGCGCTCGCGCTGGGCCGGCGTGGCCTCGTCCGGCAGCTCGACGCCGGCAAAGACAAACAGCAGGCGCTGCGGCTCGGGCTGGGCGCGGGCGGCTTGCAAAAGATCGTCGAAAGTTGAAATGTCCATGAAGCTGTCCAGTCAAAAGAAAGATAAATGGGAGGGCAAGGGTTACCCGGCTGATTAAATATCCGCCGCCACGCCACCGCCGCCGGGCGACAAGGTGCTGGCAAAGTCGGCCGGCGCGGGCCGCAACCGGGCGGGTTTGCGGGACTGCACCGTGCCGATGCTGACGAAGCACAGCGCATGCTCGCCCGGCGCCAGGCCGAACAGCGAGCGCAGGCCGGCGGATTTGAGGGCCTTGCCGCTCGTCAGCGCCGAGCCGTAGCCCAGCGCGGTGGCCATCAGCAGCATGTTCTGCACCGCGCAGCCGGCGGAAACGATGCGCTCAAACAGGTCGATGCCAGGGTCGCCGCGCAGGCCATCGACGATCACCAGCATGAGCAGCGGCGAGCGGTGCGCCTTTTCGCGGGCTTGCGCCACCTGCAGGGGCGTGGCGGCGGCGTCGCGCTCGACCAGCGCGGCGCCAAATACCTCGGCCAGCTGGGGGCGCGCCGCTTGTGGCACTCGCACGAAACGCCAAGGCAGCAGCTGGCCGTGGTCGGGCGCGGCGGCGGCGGCCTCCAGGATCATGAACAGCTGGCCCCTGTCGGGGCCGGGCGCGTCCAGGCGCCTGGGTAGGATGGTCTGGCGCGACTGCATGAGCGCAGCCGCCATCGCCGCCAGGCCATTGCCAGCCGGCACAGCGGCCGGCGCGGCGGCGGCAGGTCGATCCGGTGTATTAGGACAGCGCATGGCGGTGCGGCACCCTAGCCGGCGCGACCGTCAGACCGCAGACGCCCATACCAGCCGCCCAGCCGAACGCCCCACACCGCCATGACGCTCACCCACAGCAGGCTGGCGGCCAGCAGCAGCCAGCCCGCGAAAGCCGTTTGCGCCGCGCCCGCGATGCGCAGCAGCGTGGCCAGCTGCAACAGCCAGAACAGCGACCAGACCAGCCGATCGGCCACCAGGGCGCGGCCGCTGTGGCCGCAGGACACGCGGGTGACCATGGCCAGCATGAGCGAAGCCAGGCAGCCCATGGTGAGCGCATGCAGCGAGCCCAGGCTGAGCACCGGGGCGCCTTGCGCCCAGCCCTGCAGTTGGGTGACGCCGCCCAGCGTCAGCGCCAGGCCGAGCCAGAGAAAACCGATGTGCAGCATGGCCAGCAGCCGGTTTTTCAGGCTTTTCAGCAGCCCCCAGGCCAGGGCAATCCAGAGCAGCAGGCCGCCCGCCGCCAGCTCGACCAGGCCGCGAACGAGCGGCCAGGCGCTGCCCGGTATCAAGCCGTTCAGCTCGACCCAGACGGCCAGCACCTCCAGGGCGGCCACCGCCAGCATCAGCCACAGCAGCCAGAACGGACGCCATGCCTTCATCAGCGGCACGGCGCTGGCGGTGAAAAACGGAATCATGCGGTGCGCGACCGAGACATACACCACCAGCACGAAGCCCCACAGGCCGGTCTGCACCCAGGCCTGCGCGGCGCCATGCCAGCCGAACGCCAGGCTGAGCGCCAGCCCGGCCAGGCTCAGGCAGCCGACGATGCAGGCCGCGCCCACCGCGGCGGCATGCACCCGGTCGTCGGCCCGGCTGCGCCTGATGAGCTGCCAGAACAGCAGCGTCATCCATGCCAAACCGGCGAATGCCAGGGCCAGTGCGGCCAGCGCCAGGCCGGCATGCAAATGCGCGGCCGCCAGCCACAGCAGCCAGCCCGCCGCCTGCAGCAGCAGGGGCGCCAGCAGCTGGCCGATCTCCAGCGGCCGCACGTCCAGCCACTTGGGGCCGGCGGTGAACAGGAAACCCGAGAAAAACAGCGGAATGAAGCCAAAAGTCATCACCGCGCCGTGCGCCAGCGAGGGCGACAGCGCAAAGGGCAGCCCCAGCGCGCCCGTCATGCGGTCCAGTTGCACCAGCGTCCACCACACGCTGGCCGCGACCAGCACTGCCATGGCCAGAAAAAACCCCAGCCGGTGGGGCGCGAGCAGCAGGTAGCGGCCGCGCCAGCGGCGGTCGAGCGCGGCCATGGCCTCGGCGCCAGGCTTGCCGTCCAGCCCGCGCACCGGGATTAACGGCATCACCGGGATGCCAGGGGCGCTCATCCGCAAGTGCCCAGGTGGCCGCACTGGGTGCAGTACTCGCAGCCGTCCTTGCGGATGACGGCATGGGCGCCGCATTCGCTGCACTTTTTGCCGGCCATGACCGGCGGCGCGAGGCTGGCGGCTGGCGCGGGCGCCAAAGCCGCCGCCGGTGCAAGGGCGGGCGCCGGCGCCGGCCTGCTGGCGGCGGGCTGGGCGGTGGTGCGCCGGGCAATGATGTTCTGCACCGCGTAGGCAATCGCCGCGACTTCCGAGTCGTGCCACAGCGGCACCTGGGTGCCGTCGGCTTTTTCATAAGTGCCCAGCCGCACCGGGCCGCGGTCCCAGGCGACCTTGCGCATGTCGCCGAGGGCCCGCTCCAGAAAGCCGCCGCGCGCCGCCAGCGACAGCATGCGCATGCTGGAGGTGATCCACTGCTGCGACTCGCCACTCTGCCCCACCGGCATGAAGAACTCGATGGCCCGCTCGACCGTGCCGTCGCCGGTGGCGCTGGGGACCGGCAGAAAGGACACCACGATGTAGAGGCGCTTCTGCCCCTCCTGCGTCCAGTATTCGACCTTTTCCGCCACCGCCGATAGCGCGCCCTTGGGCCGGCTTTCGATCACGGTGCGCATCGGGTCCACTGGTGCTGGCGCGGCGGTTGCGGGCACCGGGGCGGCTTCAGGCGCGGCATGGGTTTGGAGCACCGCGCCCAGGATGGCGTTGGGCCGGTAGGTCGCCAGGCCCTTGAGCCGGGCGCGCCAGGCCTGCAGGTACAGGCTTTTGAAGTCGTCGTAGGCGTAGTCGGCCGGCACGTTCACCGTCTTGGAAATGGCGGTGTCGATGAAGGGCTGCACGGCCTGCATCATGGCGATGTGGCTGTCGGCCGTCATCTCCAGCGCCGAGACGAAATAGCCGGGCAGCTGGTTCACGTCGCCGCCCAGCTCGCGGTAGAGCCGCCAGGCGTGGTCTTCCACCGCGTATTCGGTCGTGCCGCCGTCCGATTCGCGTTTGTGGCGCCGGTACATCCACGAAAACGCCGGCTCGATGCCGTTGGAGGCGTTGTCGGCAAAAGCCAGGCTGACGGTGCCGGTCGGTGCAATCGACAGCAGGTGGCTGTTGCGGATGCCGCCGGCGCGGATGGCCTGCTGCAGCTCGGCCGGCAAGCGGCTGGCGAAGGTGCCGGGCGCCAGGTAGCCGTCGGAGTCGAACTTGGGGAAGGCGCCCTTTTCTTTCGCCAGCGCCACGGAAGCCGCATAAGCGGCGTCGCGCAGCCGCACGGCAATGCGGGCGGCCATCTCGCGGCCCTCGGGCGCGTCGTAGCGCAGGCGCAGCAGCGTCAGCGCATTGCCCAGGCCGGTAAAGCCGACGCCGATGCGGCGCTTGGCAGAAGATTCGGCCTGCTGCTGTGGCAGCGGCCAGAAGGTCACTTCCAGCACGTTGTCGAGGGCGCGCACCTGGGTGGCAACCGAAGCGGCAAAGGCGTCGAAGTCAAACGCCGGCTCGCCGCCAAAGCCGAAGGGATGGCGCACGAAGCGCGTCAGGATGATGGGGCCGAGGTCGCAACAGCCGTAGGGCGGAAGTGGTTGCTCGCCGCAGTTGTGTACATACAGGCCGTTGGCATCGAAGGCATGGACCTCTTCCACGGTGACATCGAACACGTCCTCGAAGCCGTCCTCAAGCATGGAGTCGACCGTTGCCGTGAAGCGCTCGCGGTTCAGCTGGCGGCCGTAGCCGCCCAGGGTAGCCTGCATCCGCGCCGCCTTGTCTGTGTCCGCAAAGCCGATGCGCTCGGCATAGAGGCGCAGGTTGTCGCATCCGATCACCAGTTCATGCTGCGCGGCTGTGTCGTAGAGCTTGAGGCCGCCACGGCCGTCAGGCAGGTTTCGCTCCTGGGCCACACGGCGGTTTTGGTAGATCGTTGAAACGATGCCCAGGCGCAGCAGCATACGTTGCACCGTCTGCAGCAAGGGCAGATCGCTTTGCGACAGGCGCACGCTAACGCCTTTTTCCTGTGCGCCCTGCACCGAACCGTCGGCATCGAACAGTCCGCGCAGCAAGCCGGCCGCGAAGGCGGACGAGGTTTTCTCCATGGCGGGCGTGATCGTCTTGTGACCCGGCCGCATGCCCATGCCGTGCGCCAGTGCCCACACGGCCCTGGAGGCCATCCGCGCCTCGCCCCGGCCGGCAACCGGACGCTGGAAACCGCCAAAATCAGCCCTGTGGCTTAACGTGGCCGCAGCTGCCTCTGCTGCCTGCACGATGCCGCCTGCGCCGGTCTGGGCATACGCCACAGTGCCGTTGCCGACCGCCTTCAACTCGGGCGCCCAGACTGAAATCACGGCTTTGTCGCTCTTGAGCGTGCCATCGCCGACCAGCAAACCCAGCAAATAGCCCTCTGCTTCGGTGCCAATGCCGTCCCAGCCCCCCAGAGTCCGGTGGTCGTGCAGCAGGATTTCGTCGCCGGGCTGCAACTGACCGGCTTCAACCCACTCGGCCTGCAGCCAATACCGCGTCTTGCACGCCACGCGCCGCACCTTGTGTTCGGCAGTCAGGCGCAAGGACTGGCCTTCGCGGGTTTTCAGGGCCAGCACGGGTTTTTGGCCTGTGCTGAAAAACCCTTGGCTCGTCACGCTGTAGGCCTTGCCATCGACGACGGCAGTGAACCGCCGTCCGACCAGGTCGGCCACCTGCGCCGGTCCGTCGGCCGTCATGACCCAGGTATCGGCGGTGACGCACGGGTTGGTCGCCGCGATCGCCTCGCAGTAGCGCAGGTTGTTGTCCGTGTTGATGTTGTCCAGAAACAGGATGCCCGGCTCGGCGAAGTCGTAGGCCGAGTGCATCACCGTGTCCCACAGCTCGCGCGCCG
>JAQGNK010000390.1 GCA_028291905.1 Polaromonas sp. | reverse complement strand
TAGTAATCTTTATATATATGATGTAATTTATTCATACTGGTGATTAATCGAGTTGAACAGTATCCCAACGGCTTGGGCGCTAGAAGCTGGCTTGATCCACGTATGCCGCACGTCGCCCAGAGCACAGCATCCTTGTTTTGGCCTGCAGTCGTTTGGGTCAAGCGCAGGGAGCTGATCAGCCCGGCTGCCCGGTTATCAGCGAAAGAAAAACCATCGGGTCGCAGGCACAGCGCTGCCTTTGCTTTTTTAGCGCAAATTGGCACATGGGGCATCCGGCCTAGCCCATAATTTCTTCAGGAACGCCTGGCCTGCGCACGGAGATGGAAAGCATAAAAGTAGAGAATATGATGAAACCCGCCTGTCGCGACAGGCCCTTGGCCTTTTTTCTCTAGAACACGCCCAATGCCAGACCTGCGGCCATGGCCTGGCCCAGCGTGCAGCAGCGCTGCAGGTCATCGGCGGCGATGAGCTTGGGCGCCAAAATCGCCTGCGTCGTCTGCGCATGCGTGCACACGATCAGCGGCTCGGCGATTTGCCTGAGGCGCCAGCCCGTGGCGATGCGCTCGATCTGCCGGGCCGCATTGCGCCCGTCGCTGCCGGCGCAGATCAGGCTGGCATAGGCGCGGCCGTTGACGCGGTCGAGCACGGCGTAATAGCTGCGGTCAAAGAAGTCCTTGAGCTGCCCGCTGATGGCCGCCAGGTTCTCGGGCGTGGCGAAGATGGAGCCGTCTGCTGCCAGCACATCATCGGGTCCTGCCTGCGAGGCATGCAGCAAGCGCACTACGATGCTGGTCTCTGAGGCGGCGCCTGCGCGCGCTGCTTCGGCCATCTGGCGCGTGCCGCCCGTCATGGAGTGGTAAACGATCAACAGGGACTTAGGCACGCTCATGCAGGCAAGCATAGCCCTGCATGGCTTGTTTCCCATGGACTCGGTGCATACCGCATCCCTACCGCCCAGTCACCACGACCGGCTGGGCGATGACGAACCCTAGAGATGTTGCGCTACACGGCTCTGGCGTGTCGTCGCCATGGGCGCGGCTGCTGGCCTTTGGGATCTGACGCTACCCCTTGGATGCCCTGTGCCTCCTTCGCCAATGCAGCATGACGAGGCAGGATGATCTTCACAAATAGGCGTTCCATCCGCATGCATCAATGATCGTCATCAGCAACTGTATTTCTTTTTGCAGCAACAACTTACCTTGAATTGTCAAGGCAGGTAAAATTGCGAGGCACTCGCTTTTCACAAGGAACGCCATGAAGATTCTCGAACGCATCAAACGCTCGCTCGCGAATCAAGGCGATGGGGTGTTCGTGCGCGCTGAATTCGAGCGCTTTGGCAGCCCGGCGCAGGTCGGCCGCGCCTTGCGCCAGCTCACGCAGGACGGCGCCCTGGTGCGGCTCGGTGTGGGCGTGTATGCCAAAGCCAAGCCCAGCGTGCTCTCGGGCCGGCCCATCCCGGCCCGCCCGCTCGAAGTCCTGGCGCCCGAGGCCTTGAAAAAGCTCGGCATTCCCGTGATGCCCAGCCGCCTGGCCCAGGACTACAACGCCGGGCGCAGCACCCAGCTGCCCTCGGGCATCGTGCTGAACACGGGCAAGCGCCGCATCGCCCGGCGCCTGAGCTTTAACGGCAAAGCCGTCCAGTACGAGCGCGCATGAGGGCCTTGCGCCCCGAGCGGCTGGAATTGATCGACGCGCTCGTGGCGGAAACTGAGATCGGCGGCATCACTGCCGGCCTGCTGGAAAAGGACGAACACCTGACCGATGCGCTGCAGGCGCTGTTCGCGCTGCGGCTGGACGGCATGCACCTGGCGTTTTGCGGCGGCACCAGTCTGTCCAAGGCGCACGGCCTGATTGAGCGCATGTCCGAGGACGCCGATCTCAAAATCTTGCTGGCGGCACAAACGCAGCGGCTGTCCAGGACACAACTGCGCAAGCGTCTGTCTGAACTCAAAACCGTAGTCTCCGCAACCTTGGCCGGCATCGGACTGGTCGAGGACCGCAGCCAGGCACGCGCACTCAACGAGAACCACTACTTCTGCAGCGAATGGGCCTACGCCCGTCACTATGGCTCCGTCGCCGGCCTGCGCCCACACCTGCAGATCGAGCTGACCGCCCGCACGCCAGTGCTTCGCACCGAACTCTGCCAGATTGGCAGCCTGGCCGACCAGCTGGCGGGCCGCCAGGACAACACTTTCGCGGCGCCCACCGTGGCTGTCGCAGAAACGGTGGCGGAAAAAGTCTTGTCCTTCCTGCGCCGCTACGCCCAGCACCGCGCCGGCTTGCTGCTGCACGACTGGGACACTGCCCTGGTGCGGCACATCTATGACGTGCATTGCGCCCAGGTTCGCCATCCAGATATCGTTGCCGCGGCCTTGCGGGCATTCCCGGCGTTGGTCACCGGCGAGCAGAAGGAATTCGGCAGCCAGTTCCCCGATTTAGCGGCTGCCGCGCTGCCGGTGCTGACTGGTGCGCTCAGGCAGGCTGGCGCCAGCGCGAAGATCCAGGCCGAGTACACCCAGAACCTGCTCCCGCTCATCTACGGGCGCCTGAGGCCGGATTTTTTCCAAGCCTTCGCGGGGTTCGAAAGGCTAGCGTTGGCGCTACTGGCAACGCTTGAGAAGCCAGGGCAGGGCGAGACTGACGCAGCGTTGTAAGAAATGGCACCTAAAGGTGATTCACCCAGCGCTACTGGCGCCTTTGCTGGGCAGCGCTACGAGTTGGCTCACCCGTGAATAGGCTGAGCACGCGGCTGGCCGTACGGTAGCCGCCTCAGCAGGGAGTGCAGGTGATGGTGAAAACAAGCGCAGCGATTGCCCTGCAACGCTTGACGGATAATTTCAAATGTGCGGGTGGCAACACACCCGCACAGGTTAGGTGATTGGCCAGTTTCGGGCGCTACAGCGCTGCGTTGAAGTCTTGCTCTGCTTTCGGGACTCCCATCGCTTTTGTTTTTGTGTATTTAAAGGAGAAGTCCCTTCATGGGCAACAAACTATACGTCGGCAACCTGCCCTACACGGTGCGTGACGAGGACCTGCAGCAGTCTTTTGGCCAGTTCGGCGCGGTCACCAGCGCCAAGGTCATGATGGAGCGCGACACGGGTCGCTCCAAGGGCTTTGGCTTTGTCGAGATGGCCAACGACGCACAGGCGCAAGCGGCGATCAGCGGCATGAACGGCCAGTCGCTGGGCGGGCGCAGCGTTGTCGTGAACGAAGCCCGGCCGATGGAGGCGCGTCCTCCACGCACCGGCGGCTTCGGTGGCGGTGGTGGCTTCGGCGGTGGCGGTGGCGGTGGCGGTGGAGAGCGTTCAGGCGGCGGCGGGTATGGTGGCGGTGACCGCTCGGGCGGTGGCGGCGGCGGTGGTGGGCGTTCCGGTGGCGGCGGCTATGGCGGTGGAGATCGCTCTGGCGGCGGTGGGTACGGCGGCGGCGGTGGTGGACGCGGCGGCTACTAAGCCCAGCCAAGTCATCAGCGGCCCTTAGCCTAGTGCTAAGAAAAAGCCCAAAAGGCTTCGGAACTTGGGTTTCGAAGCCTTTTTACTTTTGACGATCTGTGCATTTAAAGCGTACAGCGCCTTCTCATGCTGGGGCTTGAAGTGTCCGCCCCAATGTGAATCAAACCGTGGCGCCTGCCCGCAGCATCGCGGCCTTGCATGTGGGTAAAGACCGGCTCAGACGGGACGGCCAAAAAATGGATAGCTCGGGTCGTTAAAGCCTGCACTGGAGGCATGCCCGGGCACGACCAGGGTGTCGATGAAGGCCTCGTCTTGCGCGTCGAGCACCAGATCGAGCGCACCGTAGACAGCCTGCAGATGCGCCAGCGTGCG
>JAQGNK010000380.1 GCA_028291905.1 Polaromonas sp. | reverse complement strand
GAAGGTGAAAGGGCCGGCAAGGCTGATGAGTGCGCAGGCTCCGGCGCCAGTCGGCCATCGACCACGGCCAGGTAGCGCTTGTCGACTTCTCGCTGCTCGAACAGCCGGCTCAGCGCGCGCTGCATGGTGGCTCCCCTGGCCATCAGCATCAGCCCCGAAGTCGCCATGTCGAGCCGGTGCACGATGAGCGCATCGGGAAAGCATTGCTGCACCCGCCGGCTCAGGCAGTCCTGCTTGTCCGGGCCCAGGCCGGGCACGGACAGCAGGCCCGATGGTTTGCCGAGCACCAGCAGGCTGTCGTCTGAATGAATGATCTGCAAGGAAGGGCTGCCCGCAGCAGCCATGGCGTTCATGGCCGGCGCCCGCGCTGCGCGGGACTCAAGCCCTGGGCGGCGGAAAGTTGTGCGCCACCGGGCTGCTGCGGCGAATGTCGCGCAGCATGAAAAGGTAAAGGCCCTCGACCTTCTCGCGCGCCCACGGCGTCTTGCGCAGGAACTTCAGGCTGGAGGCGACGCTGGGCTCGCTGGTGAAGCAGCGGATGTTGATGCGCTGGCCCAGGCCGTCCCAGCCGTAGTGGGCCGCCAGCGCGGTGACGATGGTCTCTAACTTGACGCCGTGAAGCGGGTTGCCCGGCTGGCCCTGCGCCGCTGCGGGCTCGGGCTGTCCAGGCGCTGCAGGAGGCGGCACGGCTGAAGGACCCGAAGGAAGAGGCATGCGGCGGCTTATTTGTTTTTCAGCTTGCCGCGCACCGGGACCTGCGTCACCACGGTCGGGCGCACCGCATCGGGCGACACCAGCTTGGGCGGCGCGGTGTCCTTCTTGGGTTTCTTGACCATCTTGTCGTTGTTTTGCTGACCTTTTGCCATGACTGTTTCTCCTGTGAGTAAATTAATTCGTGATTATCAGTGCAACTTTATCCGGGGACGATGCGTCCGGTCAATCATTTCGGACAGGGTGATGAGCACGGTTTTGACGAATCCGCCGAGCGCCAGCTGGTGCTGCTTGTGCAGTGCCCAGTACATCACCTTGGCAAGCTGGCCTTCAACGAAAAAGCTGCCCTTGCTCAGGCTGCCCATCAGGCTGCCGACCGATGAATACTCCGACAGCGACACCAGCGAGCCCTGGTCCTTGTACAGGAAAGGCGCCGGCATCTGCCCTTTTTGCGGCGTGACCAGGCGCGGCAGCAGGCGCGCCAAGTACATCGCCTGCTGGTAGGCCGACTGGGCGCGGGGCGGCACCCAGGTGCCGTCGGGCTGCGGGCAGGCGGCGCAGTCGCCAAAGGCATAGATGTCGGCGTCGCGCGTGGTCTGCATGTGGCCGTTGACCATCAGCTGGTTCAGCCGGTTGGTCTCCAGCGGCTGGTCCGGCGCCTCGCCCAGGCGGGTCAGGAAGTCGGCGGCCTTCACGCCGGCGGCCCAGACCGTGATGGTCGAGGGAATCACCAGGCCGCTGGCCATGCGCAGGCCGCTGGCGCTGACTTCGACCACCTTCTCGCCGGTATGCACCTCGATGGCCAGCTTGCGCAGCTCCAGCAGCGCCGAGGCGCTCAGCCGCTCGGGCAGCTGCACCAGCAGGCGCGGGGACGCCTCGACCAGCACGATCTTCATGTCGGTTTGCGGGTCGATGTGGTCAAAGCCGTAGCTCACCAGCACCCTTGCCGCCGCATGCAGCTCGGCCGCCAGCTCGACGCCGGTGGCGCCGCCGCCCACGATGGCCACGGTCAGCGGGCCGGTGCCCGCCGTGTGCGGCACCGCCTGCTCGCGGATGCAGGCATTGATGAGACGGTTGTTGAGCTGCCGGGCGGCCTGCGGCGTGTCCAGCTTGATGGCATGCTCGGCCGCGCCAGGCGTACCGAAGTCGTTGGTCTGGCTGCCCACGGCAATGACCAGGGTGTCGTAGCCCACGGTCTGCTCGGGCGTGATTTCGCGGCCGGTTTCATCATGGCTGCTCGACAGCTTGAGGGTTTTGGCGCTGCGGTTGAGCGACATCAGCTTGCCCAGCCGGAACTTGAAGTGATGGGTGCGCGCCTGCGCCAGGTATTCGATTTCCTCTGCATGGGTGTCGTAGCTGCCGGCGGCCAGCTGGTGCAGCAGCGGTTTCCAGATATGGGTGCGGGCCGCATCGACCAGCGTGACCTGCGCCAGCCCTTTTTTTCCGAGCTGCTTGCCCAGCCGGGTTGCCAGCGCCAGCCCGCCGGCGCCTCCTCCAACGATCACGATACGGTGCATGGCTTTCTCCCTTGATTTTTTGCAGGAATGTTATTGAGGAAACGTGTCTTTTTGCCTTGACCCGTGCCTTGGGAAGCACGCCTGATTATTGCAGGTGGCCGGTGCTTGAGCCACTTCAGGACAGCGCCATGCGGTTTGCATGGAGGCAGGCCGCAAACAAGGCCTTACAGGCGTTAATTTATAAGGAAAAGGCCTGTAGCGCATGGATTGACTGCGCACTCAGCTATCAAAAAAGAAGCAAAAATTAACCTCGACACCCACTGCGGGGCGCCTGCGGCTGTTAAGCTTCGCCCCCGATGCCAAGCCCCAGCTTTACCCAACTCACCGCCCAGCGCGCCTTCATGCGGATGTGGTTCGCCCGCCTTTTCGGCACCACCGCCAACCAGATGCTGATGGTGGCCGTCGGCTGGCAGATGTACGAGCTGACCGGCAGCGCCTGGGACCTGGGGCTGGTCGGGCTGTACCAGTTCGCGCCGGCGCTGCTGTTGACGCTGGTGGCCGGCCATGTCGCCGACCGGCTACACCGGGGGCGCATCGTGGCCTGCTGCATGGTGGCGCAGGCCGGCGTGGCGCTGGTCCTGGTGGCCGCCACCCAGGGCTGGGGCGCATCAGGCAGCTGGGCATCGCGCGAGCTGCTGCTGGGTATTTCCGTGTTGCTGGGCGTGGCGCGGGCTTTTCAGATGCCGGCCCAGCAAGCCCTCACGCCGATGCTGGTGCCGTCCGAGATGCTGCCGCGCGCCATGGCCTTCAGCTCGGCCGGCATGCAGGCGGCGGTGATCACCGGGCCGGCGCTGGGCGGCGTGATCTTTGTCGCCGGCGCCACGGCGGTGTATGCGACCTGTGCGGGCTTGTTCGGCATTGGCTGCGTGCTGATCGCGTTGCTGCGCTACGACCATGCGCCGCCGCCGCGCGAGCCGGTATCGCTCGACACCCTGATGGCCGGCGCCCGGTTTGTCTGGGAGCGCAAGGCCCTGCTCGGCGCCGTGTCGCTCGACCTGTTCGCGGTGCTGCTCGGCGGCGCCACCGCGCTGCTGCCGATGTTCGCCAAGGACATCCTGCATGTTGGCCCGTGGGGGCTGGGCCTGCTGCGCGGTGCGCCGGCGGCGGGCGCCTTGCTGACCTCGGTGGTACTGACGCGCTGGCCGCTGGACCGGCGGGTCGGCCGCACCATGCTGCTGGCGGTGGCGGTGTACGGCGTGTGCATGCTGGTGTTCGGCCTGTCGACCAGCTTCGTGCTGTCGCTGGGGGCGCTGGCGGTCTCGGGCGGCGCCGACATGGTGAGCGTGGTGGTGCGCCAGACGCTGGTGCAGATCGAGACGCCCAACGACATGCGCGGGCGTGTCAGCGCGATCAACTCGGTGTTCATCGGCGCGTCCAACCAGCTCGGCGAATTCGAGTCGGGCGCGACCGCCGCCTGGCTCGGGCCGGTCGGCTCGGTGGTGGCCGGCGGCATCGGCACGCTGCTGGTGGCGCTGCTCTGGTTCAGGGGCTTTCCGGCGCTGGCCGGGCGCGACCGCATGAACGGCGCCAAGGCTGAATCAGCCGGACCTTGACCCACGGCGTTCAATACGCCGGGCAGATTTTTACTACTGAATTGAGAGCTGCCTGCGCAGGACCTGCATGCGCCAGAGGCGCATTTGACCTGATTGGCTACCTGCCTCAGACACAAAAACCGCCATCCCTTCGAAAGCGGGAACCCAGCCGGCGTTGGGCCTGTGGCGCTGGACTCCCGCCTTCGCGGGAATGACGCGGGGATGCACGCCTGAGCCAGGTAGCCAATCAGGGCATTTGATGCATGAATCAACGACTGCCGCGCCTTCCCGGTTTTTCTTCTTCCCTCAGTGGAAAGAAGCCAAGTCAGGCACCGGGCCGGGTATGAGTCATCACTATGGAATTGATAGCTGCTTGTGCAAGCATTGCCTGCGCTGCGGCCATTTTTGCTGCTCAAGCGCGCAAGGTGCTTGCTGCCCCGGTTCTCCGTTTGTCTTGCTGGAAAAGGGGTGCAAAGACGACGATGTGAATCACTCCGCCTGGCTGGCCCGGATGCGGTTGATTTCCAGCGGCGTGACTTTGTCGGCCTGGTTTCCCCAGGAGGTGCGGATATGCGTGATGACCTCGGCCACATCGCTGTCGCTGAGCACCAGCACGAAAGGCGGCATGCCGAAGGGGCGCGGGTTGCGGGCGGTGGCGGGCGGGTAGCCGCCGTTCAGCACCATCTGGACCAGGTTGGTGGTCGATGGCATCGTCACCGCCCGGTTGCCGGCCAGCGGCGGATAGGCATTGGCCACGCCCTGGCCCTTGTCGCCGTGGCACTGCGCGCAATGCTGCTCGTAGAGCTTGGCGGCCCGTTCGGGATTGGCCGGGGCGCTGGCAGGGCGGGGCGCCGGGGCGGCGGTTTCCTCTGCCGTGCCGGCGCCGGGCAGCGCCTTGAGGTAGCTGGCCATCGCGTTGAGGTCCGGCAGGGTCAGGTGCTGGGTGCTGCCCAGCACCACTTCGGCCATCGGCCCGGTCACCGACGCGCCAGGGGCCACGCCGGCCTGCAGCAGGCTCACGATGTCCTCCTGGCGCCAGCCGGCCAAGCCGGCCTCGTGCGGTGAGGCCAGCGAGGGCGCGTACCAGTTCTGCATCGGGATCAGGCCGCCGGACAGGGCCAGGCTCTGCTGGGTGCCGCCCAGCGCGTTGCGCGGCGAATGGCAGGCGCTGCAGTGCCCCAGGCCGCCCACCAGGTAGGCGCCCCGGTTCCATTCGGCGCTGCGGCTGGCCTCTGGCTGGTACACGCCGGGCTTGAAATACAGCGCCCGCCACACTGCCAGCGCCGCCTGCGAATTGAAGGGAAAGCGCAGCCCATGCGGCAGATTGGGCTGGCTCACCGCCGGCAGGCTGCGCAGATAGACAAACAGCGCGTCCGAATCCTCCCGCGTCACCTGGGTGTAGCTGGTGTACGGAAAGGCCGGGTACAGCAGACGGCCGTCTTTGGAGCGGCCGTTGTGCAGGGCGCGCCAGAAGTGGTCGTTCGACCAGCTGCCGATGCCGGTGGCGCTATCGGGCGTCAGGTTGGAGGTGAACACGGTGCCGAATGGCGTGGCAATGCCCAGCCCGCCGGCATAGGGCTGGCCGCCGCGCGCGGTGTGGCAGGTCATGCAGTTGCCGGCCCGCGCCAGGTAGGCGCCGCGCTCGATCCGGCTGTCGCTGGTGGTGTAGGTGGTGATGGTATTGATGTCGGCTTCATCGCGCAGGTTCAGCCACCACACGGCAGCAGCGGCTACGAGCGCCAGCAGGCAAAGGCCCAGCAATAATCGGGTCCGGGTTCTCTTGTTCAGGGCCTCGCGCGGGCCAGGCCGGCATCGGGCAGCGGGGCGCTGCCGCAGTTGATGGCCGCCGCGCCCTGCGCCAGCGCGGGCATGGCGGTGGCGGGATCGGTGTTGGCCGGCAGCGGCTGGGCGGCGACCCAGCTGGCCACCGCATTGATGTCGTCCAGGCTCAGGCGCGACACCACGTCCTTCATTCAGTCGGGCGCTTGGGCGCGTCGCT
>JAQGNK010000318.1 GCA_028291905.1 Polaromonas sp. | reverse complement strand
GGCGGACTTGAAGATGCTGTGGAACTGGTAATTGGCCTGGGCCACGCCGCTGTAGTCGTTCAGCGGCGTGATGCCGGCCCTGGACTGGGCGCGGTCCCGCTGGAACGACCAATAGGACAGCAGGCCGACGCCGTTGACCTTGGCGAAGTTGGCCACCGTCTGCGCATCGGCCAGCGTGAAGGTCGAGCCATCGTCGTTGGTGCCGATCATCGGCGTGATGCCCATCATGGCGTTGATCTGCGTCTGCGTCTTGTTGGGGTAGATCGTGCCGATCTGCAGGGCAGAGGCGCGAAAAGCCGTGATGGCCGCCTGGGCCACCGTGGCCGGCACGAGGCTCTGAACGTGCCCGACGCCAAAGCTCTGGGCCATCATGTTGACCATGTCAATCCGAACCCCGGCAGCCGCCGTCACCTTGAGCAGGTTCATTGAATTGGTGTCGAAACCGCGCAGCCAGGCGGGCAGCGAGAAAGAAACATACATGTCCGGGTACTTGGCCTGCAGCCGTGCCAGCACGCGGCTGCGGCGGGCGGTGCCCTCGGTGTTCAACAGCTGATGCCCTTCAACATCGAAGTCAATCCGCCGGCTGCCCGAGTCGTTCATCACCTTTTCAATCAGGGCAAACAGCTGGTTGTCGTCCTTGCAGGCAATCTCGGCGTAAACACCGTCGGCGCCGCCGAATGAGATCAGGAGCTTGCCGCCGGCATTCACATAGTTGCGCGCATCAGGCAGCTTCTGCTGAAAACCGATGTCCAGCGCGCAGCTGCCACGGGTGACGGCAAAGGCCAGCGTCGTGCTGTCCATGCCGGCCACATTTTTTGCTGTGACCAGGGAGCCGCTCCAGTAGTGAAAGTACGGCGCCACGTCCACGGCACCGGCTGTCTGGCCCAGGCCCAGCACCAGGGTGCTCGCCAGCGCCTTGCCCAGCAGACCGAATTTGCTGCGGGAAAGGATTACGTCGAATTTGCCAGCGCCGGAAGAAGCGATCTTTGAGAATTTACGTACTTGCATGACTGTTTCCATCTGTAAAAAATGAGTCGCCTTTGGGGCAACAGGCAAGGACGTAAATCCGTCCTTCGTTTCTCTAAAAAACCAAGCAATCTCCACATCACAGTGACAAGAAGACAACTTGATGGCTTTGCTGAAAAACTTGAAATATTGCCAAAAGCTCCAAATCCAGCTCAACAGTTGCCTGAATCGTAATAGTTACTGCGAATCACATATTTACATTTTTGGGATCAATATGAGAAAAGTGCTTACATGATTTGTAATCATTGGACTACAAATTTTGTAGGTTTAGTCTGACTTTTTCATGCGCCAAGACGGTAAAAAAAATGCATTTACTCAATGCAAACCGAGCGCTGCGCAGGCGTGCGGGCATGCACCGAAAAATAGTCACCACCATAGGCAAGCTGGACCATAAAATGTTAAAAATTGATTCTAAAAAACTGCAGAAGGATGCCAGAAATGGCGTTTGACGAGCACCCTGGAGTGCTGAAAAAATAGCTGAAATTAATCTCAAAAACAAGCAAAAATAATTTAAATTGCAAGAAAAAATTTGATTTAAATAGTAAACAGCGTTTTTACATGAGCAAATTAACTATGTTACATAGTTTCTTTTTGTTACATTTTAGCGATGAATTAATGGATTCCACTAAAATTTCGCTGCTCCAAGTCAGTTTCAGGCGCTTGCCAAGGCCATGAAACAGCAGCTGATCCATCTGAAATTGATGAAACTGATGTGGGGCAGGAATCCAGATCAACCCTGCATCTCGGCCTCCGCTAGCGCGGGAATGAGAAAAACATGTGCAGCTGGGCGATTGAAGGATTGAGTATGAAAAGTAGCCGCAGCGCAGGCGATGTTTGCGCAGGCAGCTATTTTTTTAGTAGCAATCGGGCTGCCAGGCTGCAGCCGTGACCAGTCGGCAGGGTGTTGCGCCAGATGCCAGAACGCCCGAAAGATTCCCCTTGCGGCTCCGCCTTGCGGGTGAATAAAAAAGGGGCTGCCTCGTCATCGAGGCAGCCCCTTGGGCGGATGCAGCGCAGCGTCCTTAACCTGTCCCGCCCATTGCCCAGGCGGTGCCGCAGCGAGCAATGCGCTGGTTTGTATGCCAGCTCATGCACGCATGCGCTGTTCAGGCGCGGCTGCCAGTTTCATCAACAGTAGTAGCGTGACCAGAAGTAGCCGCTGACGACCGGGTTGTAGCCAGGGTTGGCTACATCGGCAACATACTTGGCATTTGCATAGGTTACTTTGCTGCCGGCGGCATAGTACCTGCCCTGCACCCAGTTCGCGGCACTGCACGCCGGCGAAGGTGTGCCGCCCACTGGTGTGGGGGCCGGTGATGGCGCCACATAGCCGCCCCCGGCAGCGGTCTTGAAGACGCTGTGGAACTGATGATTGGACTGCGCCACGCCGCTGAAAGCATCCAGGTCGTTTGAGCCGCCGGCCTGCGCCCGGTCGCGGTGGAATGACCAGAAGGAGATCAGGCCAATGCCGTTGAGCTTGGCAAAGTCGGCAATCGTACGCGCATCGGTCAGGGTAAAGGTCGAGCCATCGTCGTTCTTGCCGATCATCGGGGTGATGCCCATCATTGCATGCACCTGGGTCTGGCTCTTGCTCGGGTAGAGCGACGCCACCTGGCTGGCCGCGGCGCGAAAAGCCACGATGGACGCCTGCGCCACGGTCGAGGGTGTCACCATGGACTTGATGTTGCCCACGCCAAAGCTCATGGTCATGGCATTGATCCGGTCAATCCGCACCCCGGCCTGCGCGGTCGACCTAAGAATGTTCATGGCATTGGCGTCAAAGCCGCGCAGCCAGCTAGGCAAGGTGAATGACACATGCAGGTCAGGGTATTTGTTCTGCAGGCGATCCAGAACGCGCGCCCTGCGGGCGTTGCCTTCCGCATTCAAAAGCTGCGGGCCTTCAATATCAAAATCAAAACGCCGGGTGCCCGAGTCGTTCATGATTTTTTCCATGATGCTGAACAGCTGGTTGTCGTCCTTGCAGGCGATTTCAAGAAAAATCCCTGCAGCGCCGCCGAACGAAATCAGCAGCTTGCCGCCGGCATTCACATAGTTGCGCGCACCGGACAGGCTGTCCTGCAGGCCACGGTCAAGAACGCAGCCGCCCCGGCTGACAGCGAAGGCCAGCTTGGCGCTGTTCATGCCCGCCTGGTTTTTAGCATCGACCAGCGAGCCGCCCCAGGAATGAAAGTAAGGCGCAATTTCAACCGCGCTGGCTGCCTGGCCCAGGCCCAGCACCAGGGCGCCAGCCAGCGCCTTGCCGGCAGGGCTGAACCGGCAACCCGGCAACATTCTCTTCAACCTTGACGTGCCGGCAGATACGGCGGCGGCGGCCCGTGAAAATTTACGATGTTTCATGATGGTTACTTTCATTTTCAAAAGCGTCACCGTTTTTCGATGACCAACAAGGACGCCAAGCCATCCTCATTTCTTATAAAAATCAAGCAACCTACGGCATTGACGATGCGACCACTTGATACGGAATGCCATAAAACTGAATAAATTGATAGAAAACACAAATTCAACTCGGCAGGGTTCGCATCCTAATAGTTAAGCTTCAGCTTCGATTTACATTTAAAAACGTAGATTTTGTTACATATTTACAGGCGCAACCACAAAATTCCTTACGAAATCAAGCGCATTTTCCTGACATGGATCAAAGTCAAAAAGATACTTTTTTGCACGAGTTTTTGACTATGAGCGGTGAAATCAAACTCAATCCCAAGCCCTGCAACCGCCGCGCAAGTCAAGCTGACTGGACAATGCGGCTGTCTGGCGCTGCACGAAAACCCGCTTGCGCAAGCGCCCGGCCGGGCGGCCTGCGGGGGTTTGGATAGCTTTGGATGAAGGGCCTATCTTGCCCACCAGCCGCGAGAAAAAAGTGATTGAACGCAACCAATAAAGCGCTTCAAACCGTTACGGCGGCAATTTTTCGGCAAACCGGCACTGAAACAACTTAAGTTTTAGTTACTTTTAAACAGCTAACCACACATTTAATCTTCACTTTGCAGGCGCGGTTTGCCTGCTGAACGCCCAGAAAGAGCTTGCAGGCATCAAGCGGCAGGCTTGATTGAAGGTTGGCGCTCATTGGTTTGCTGGAAAAGAGCAAGCCAGCAGGCATCAGGCGCTGCTTCCGAAGCGCGGCGTTTGCCAGCGCCATATGCCGGGCTGAGGTCAGAATGACATCAGGACAGCCGGTTCCCCGCCATCAGCCGGGCCAGATAAGCCTCCATCACCTTCAGCTCGGCGGTGGACGGCAAGCCCTTGCCGGTGATGACGGCATGGATGTTGCCGCTGAAGCCGTCACGCGGGTAGTAGCTCACGAAACCCCAGCCGATCAGCATCTGGCCGAAGGCGCCAGGGGCAAAGGTGGCGCTGGCGCCGGCCACTTTTTCCGAATCGACGCGCAGCGCCTGTTCGCGGGGCGCCGAGGTCAGCGTGAGCACGGCAGGCTTGCCCGGCGCCAGCGGGTCGGTGCCGGTCAGCTCCACCTTGCGGCCTTTCGCATCCAGCCAGCGGGCGGTCGGCTGGCCGTTGACAAACCCCAATTCGCTGGCATGGGCCTCTTCGGCCTTGGACGCCTGGAACACCAGGCCGCTGCTGTCGGGCGTGGTCAGGCTCACGGCGGCGATGACAAAGTGCGCATCCTCCAGGTTGTAGGGCATGCGGTTGACCGGGTTGGCCTGCACCCCCGCCTGCGGCACCGACTTCTTGCACCACAGGCCGAAGCAGCCGGCCCCGCCGTGCTCGGAACTTTTCTGCCCCCTGCCCTTGCTGATCCGCATGACAGGCAGCGTGATGCTGCCCATGGCGCGGCTGTCGGTGTTGAAGAAGTTGAGCATTTCCATCGCATTGCCAGGGGCCGAGCCATAACCCGAATCGGCCACCGCCCGCACCGGCTGGCCGTCAAGGGCGGGCGCGCCCAGCACATAGTCGGTGTAGCCGTCGGCCATGTCCCATTTGCTGGCCTGGTACTTCGCCATGAGCGCCAGCGCCGCTTCACCCAGGTTGCCCAGGCTGGCGCCTGCATGCGCAAGCGGATCGGACAGGGAAAACACCTGGCGCGGCGGCGGCACCTGGCCGGCGGGCTGGCCATCGCGGCTGTAGCGCAGGCTGGCCACCTCGTTCGGGGCGGCGGTATAGACGAAGGAGTCCTGCCCGTTCGGCCCGGCCGGAATCAAGAGCTTTGACTTGCTCAGCTTGCCCGTGCCCTTGACCGCCACGGCCAGGCTGACAGGGCGGGCCAGGTTGCCGCGCGCGTACACCGTGATGGTGACCGGCAGCCCGGCGGGCGCATGGGCCGGCCCGTCGTCGAACAGCATGGCCTTGTCGAGGCTGGCGCTGGCTTTCATGACACCCGACACCAGCGGCTCCAGCGTCTTGTCCTGGTGCCATCCGGGCACATGGTTGATCGGGAAATTGCGGATCGGCCAGTGGTTGCCGCCCATCCAGCTATAGACCTCGCAGCCATTCTGCAGCGCATGGTCCACCGTGCGCCTGAACATCGGCGGCCAGCGGGCGTCGTCAATCGGCATGCCAATCTCGGTCAGCGCCAGCTTGACCTTCTTGTCCTTGGCCCATTCGGTTGCCAGCCTGAGCCGGTCGTAGCCGGTTTCGTCATGGATGGCCTTGCCGCCGAACGCGGCCCGGGGCGAATGCTTGGCGGCCTCGGTGTCGTAGTCAAAATGGGCGCCGTTGCTGTAGGCGTCCAGGTACAGGTGGACTTCGTAGATCAGCCCGCTGCCGGCCAGGGGAAAGCCGGGGTTCTTGCTGCCCATGGCCATGGCCGAACTCCACTCGTTGCCGCCGACATAGATCGGATGGGTGTCGTCGATGATGCGGATGGCGCGAATCGCCGCCTGCGCATACGCCGGCCAGATCGCCAGGTCTTCCCCTGATTTGGCGCCGGTCAGGGTGCCGGGCTTGGGCATTTCATGGGGCTCGTTCATCAGGCCGTAGCCGCCGAAGCCGGGATGGGACTTCCACAGCGTCGCCGCCCGCTTCCAGAAATCAACGAAATGGGCCTGCGTCAGCGTTGCGCCCTCGGCCAGCGAAAAAATGCGCTCCTGGATCTGGCTGGCGTCTCGGGTGTAGGGTCGCAGCATGCGGATCGGCGGCCGGGTCAGCCCGATCACCGAGCCGTCGGGCTGGTACCTGAAGTCCTGGTAGCGGCAGTAGTTGTGCAGGTCGATGATGCAGCGAATGCCCGCCGCCGCATGGGCGTCGAGCACGCCGGTGATGTAGCCCGCGTAGCCGGTATGGAAATCGCCCGGCTGGCCAATCAGCGATTTGGCCGTGTCGTTGGCGACCGTGTCATGCAGCATCGGCTGCAGCAGCTCCCACTGGATGGGCAGCCGGTTCTTGGTGAAGCCGCAGTCGGCCAGGTAGGCGACGTCGGCTTTTCGCGGCACGGTGTAATGGATGTTGGGCTCCGAACTCAGCCCACGGCGCAGGCCGGGCTTGGCCCATTCCATGCCCGACAGATTGGTGCCCATGGCGATACCGCGCGCCCTGGCGCCCGACGTTGCGGCGCCCTGCGCCTGCGCCACTGCACCCTGATAGCCGAGCACGGCCATGGCAGCGGCGGCCTGCGAAAATTCTCGCCTTTGCATTGTTTTTTCTCCCTGGGAAAATCAGTTCCTGGCGCTCGTGGACCCGATTGCGCAAAATGGGCAACAGGAACAATTGATGAGCCAGAGGGTGTTTTTAAAGGCGCATCGGCCCCTCGTCAATAAGGCATCAGGACTAAAGAGTTCAGTCAACGGCAGCATCAGGAGAGCGTCATCAACCTTCGCCAGCTTCAGTACTTTGCCCGCATCGTCGAGACCGGCAACATCACCCGCGCCGCCGAACAGCTGTACGTGGCCCAGCCCGCGCTGGGCCTGCAGATACGCCAGCTGGAGGAAAAACTGGGCGTGCGCCTGCTCAGCCGGCATTCGCGCGGCGTCTCGCCGACGCGCGCCGGGCAGGTGCTGTACGAGCGCGCCTGCGAAATCCTGCGGCTGGTCGATGAAACCGAGCGCGAGGTGGCAGCTGCCGGCCGGCTGGAGCGCGAAGGCATCGTGCTGGGGCTGACCAACGGCTTCATGAACATGGTCGGGCGCGACCTGATCCTGCTCTCGCGCAAAGACTTGCCCGCCGTCAACCTCAGCCTGGTCGAGGAACGCAGCGTGGTGCTGGTCGATGCGCTGGAGCGCCACGAGATCGACATTGCGCTGGCTTATGAAGTGCATGAGCGCCCCGGCCTGCTGCGGGTGCCGCTGGTCGAGGAAGAAATGCTGTTTGTCTCGGCGGCGGGCAAGGTGCCGGCCGAGCAACTAGGGCAGCCCATCGAATTTTCGGCGCTGGCCGGCCACGATCTGGTGCTGCCGGGCAAGCGCGACGGCGTGCGCCAGCAGGTGCTGGCGACGGCCAAGCGGCTGGCGCTCAACCTGAACGTCATGCTCGACGTGTCGTCAATCTCGATGATGAAGAACATGGTGGCCCATGGCGACGCGGCGGCGGTCATGCCCTACGGCAATGCGATAGACGACATCGAAAGCGGCCGGCTGGCAGGCCGGCGCATCGTCAACCCGAGCCTCAAGCGTACGCTCTACCTGGTGCGCTCATTGCGGCGCGCACCGTTCAAGTACGAGGACGAACTGCTCGAACTGCTGGGCGCCATGAGCCTGCGGTTCGCCGACAAGCTGGGTCCGCTGGCCCGCCGTCTGGAGGCGCTGGACCAGCCGCTGGCATCCAGCCTGTCGGCGCTGCAGCACCGCGCTCAGCACAAACCCTGAGTTTTTGCCCCCAGCCACAACAAAAAACTTGGGACAGGCAGACATCGATCGTTTTGGACTTCAAAGGCTGAATTCGTTGTAATTCTTGCGTGCCCCAAAGGCATGCGAAGTTCAACAAAAGGCTGCTTCAAGCGGCCTTGCCACAGGAGACAAGACCATGACGATGCACCCTATCGAACGGCGTGGGTTTCTGCGCGATGCCGCGCTGACCAGCGCCGCGCTGGCGCTTCCCGCACTGGGCTGGAGCCAGGACGGCTACCCGAACAAGCCGGTCCGGCTCAATGTCGGCTTCTCGGCAGGCGGCCTGACCGACGTGCTGGCCCGGCTGACGGCCACCAGCCTGGGCGACAAGCTGGGCCAGCCGGCCATCATCGACAACAAGACCGGCGCGGCGGGCAACCTGGCCACCGAATTTGTTGCCAAGGCGCCGGCCGACGGCTACAGCCTGCTGTTCTCGTCGGTCGGCCAGATCGTCGTGTCGCCCCACACCTATGCCGACATGCGCGTCAATCCGCAAACCGACCTGTCGCACATCTCGATGATTGGGGAGGGCGACCTGATCCTGACGGTGAACACCCAGGTGCCGGCCCAGACCATCCAGGAATTTATTGCCTTTGTGAAGAAAAGCCCTGGCAAGCTGTTTTTTGGCGATTCAGGCGCGGGCGGCAACCTGCACCTGTACATGGAATATTTCAACCTGCTGGCCGGGCTGAAGATGACCGGCGTGCATTACCGGGGCACGGCCCAGCTGATGCCCGACTTCATCGGCAACCAGGTGCAGATGAGCCTGAATGCCTACCCGGCCATCGAGTCCTATCTCCAGCAGGGCAAGCTGCGGGCGCTGATGGTGGTCGGCAGGCAGCGCGAGGCCAAACTGCCGAATGTGCCCACCTGCGCCGAAGTCGGCCTGCAGCCGCTGGAAGTCTGCACCAACTGGTTTGGGCTGCATGGCCCCAAGGCCCTGCCCGAGCCCATGAAGCAAAAGCTGCGGCTGGCGCTGGTCGAGGCGCTGAAGACCGAGGCCATGCAAACCGGCCTGGCGCTCCAGTCCATCCGGCCGGTCGGCGATACCCCGGCCGCCTTCACGACGCGCATTGCCTCCGACTTCGAAGCCTTCGCCAAAGTGGCCCGCAGCGCGAACATCCGGGTCGGCTGAGCGCCGCCCTCCTCCATCCTCTTTACTTACCAAGGATTCATCTTGACTATGGAAAACACCGAAGGCCGGGGCCGCCTGGCCGTTGTGATTGGCGGCGGCATCGGCATTGGCGCCGCGACCTGCGCCGTGCGGCACCAGCGCGGCTGGCGCATGGTCGTGGCCGACATCGCCCGGGCGGCGGCAGAAGCCATGGCCCGCCAGTGCGAAGGCCACAGCTTGAGGATCGACGTGCTCGATGTGCAGTCGATTGCCGACGCCGCCGCCAGCATCGAGGCGCAGCACGGCCCCATTCATGCCATGGTGAACTCGGCCGCGATCTTTGCGCCGCAGATGGCCCCGGAGCTGATGCCCATCGACACCTGGGACCGGATCGTGCAGTCGGGCTACCGGGGCACCTACGTCAGCAATGTCGAGTTCGGCAAGCGCATGGCGGCGCACGGCGCGGGCGCCATCGTCAACATCTCGTCCATGGTCGGCCAGCGGCCCAACCACGGCCACGCCTACTACTCGGCCAAGGCCGCCGTCAACATGCTGACCGAAGGCATGGCGGC
>JAQGNK010000301.1 GCA_028291905.1 Polaromonas sp. | reverse complement strand
CTCGGCCAGATGAGCTGCAACCCGTCGATAGGCGGCATCGGCAAGGGCCACCTGGTGAAGGAGGTCGATGCGATGGGCGGCGCGATGGCGCTGGCGACTGACGAGGGCGGCATCCAGGTCCGCATTTTGAATTCGAGCAAGGGCCCTGCCGTGCGCGCCACCCGCGCCCAGGCCGACCGCATCTTGTACAAGGCGGCGATTCGCCGGATGATCGAGAACCAGCCCAACCTGTGGCTGTTCCAGCAGGCGGTCGATGACCTGATGGTCGAGGGCGACCGGGTGGTCGGTGCCGTGACGCAGGTCGGCATCAAGTTCCGCTCGCGCACCGTGGTGCTGACGGCCGGCACCTTCCTCGACGGAAAAATCCATGTCGGCCTGAACAACTACGCCGCCGGCCGTGCCGGCGACCCGCCTGCAGTGTCATTGAGCGCCCGGCTGAAAGAACTCAAGCTGCCGCAGGGCCGGCTGAAAACCGGCACGCCGCCGCGCATCGACGGCCGCACGATTGACTTCAGCAAATGCGGCCTCCAGCCGGGCGACGGCATGCCGGGCGGCACACCGGGGCCGGTGCCGGTGTTCAGCTTCATGGGCGGCGCGATTGCCCATCCGCAGCAGATGCCGTGCTGGATCACCCACACCAACGAACGCACGCACGACATCATTCGTTCGGGTTTTGACCGCAGCCCGATGTTCACCGGCAAGTTCGACGGCGTGGGGCCGCGCTACTGCCCGAGCGTGGAAGACAAGATCAACCGCTTTGCCGGCAAGGACAGCCACCAGATTTTCCTGGAGCCCGAGGGCCTGAACACGCATGAGATTTACCCCAACGGCATCTCGACCAGCCTGCCCTTCGACATCCAGTACGACCTGGTGCGCTCGATGGCCGGCATGGAGAATGCGCACATCCTGCGGCCCGGCTACGCGATTGAATACGACTACTTCGACCCGCGCTCGCTCAAAACCACATTCGAGACGCGCGCCGTGGCGGGCCTGTTTTTCGCCGGCCAGATCAACGGCACGACCGGCTACGAGGAAGCCGCCGCGCAGGGCAT
Organism: Polaromonas sp.; assembly: GCA_028291905.1. GTDB lineage: Bacteria > Pseudomonadota > Gammaproteobacteria > Burkholderiales > Burkholderiaceae_C > Polaromonas. The sequence continues at coordinate 11,572 of JAQGNK010000301.1, read as the reverse complement.
GTTCGCCGGCATCAATGCCGCCCTGCAGTGCCAGGGCAAGGACGCTTGGCTGCCCCGGCGCGACGAGGCCTACCTGGGCGTGCTGGTCGATGACCTGATCACCAAGGGCGTGACCGAACCGTACCGCATGTTCACCAGCCGGGCCGAGTTTCGCCTGATGCTGCGCGAAGACAATGCCGACATGCGCCTGACCGAAAAAGGGCGCGCGCTGGGCCTGGTCGATGATGTGCGCTGGGACGCCTTCAACCGCAAGCGCGACATTGTTTCACGTGAAACACAGCGGCTGCGTTCGCTCTGGATCAACCCGAACAACCTGCCGGCGAGCGAAGCCGAGCGGGTGCTGGGCAAGGCGATTGAGCGCGAATACAACCTGGCCGACCTGCTGCGCCGGCCCGATGTGAACTATGCCGGGCTGATGTCGCTCGATGGCGGCAAGTTTGCGAACCCGGAAATCTCGGCCGTACAGGGCGATGTTTCACGTGAAACATCCAATAAAACCACGCTGCCTGCAGACCTGATCAAGAGTGTGATCGAGCAGATCGAGATCACCGCCAAATACGCCGGCTACATCGACCTGCAAAAAGTCGAGGTCGAGCGGTCGGCCCATTACGAAAACCTCAAGCTCCCGCCCGACCTGGATTATTTGCAGGTCGCTGCCTTGAGCTTCGAGGCACGCCAGACGCTGGCCAAGCACCGGCCCGAAACCCTGGGGCTGGCCTCGCGCATCCAGGGCATCACGCCGGCCACGATTTCGCTGCTGCTGGTGCATCTGAAAAAGAACCTGTGGAAGAATACAACGCCGTTTCAGCCCAAAGAGCAGGCGGAAATCCGATGATGGTTCTTGACAAAGATTTGCGCGCCACCTTGCTGGCCGGGCTCGCGGAGCTGCAGCTTGACCTGGGCGCGGAACAGATTGACAAGTTGCTGGCCTACCAGGCGATGATCGCCAAATGGACGAAAGTCTATAACCTGACCGCCGTGCGCGACCCGGCGGAAATGATGACGCATCACCTACTCGACAGCCTGGCCGCCGTGCCGGCTTTGCGCCGGCACTTGCAGGCGGCTGGCCTGCAGCAGGGCGGCAGGTTGCTCGATGTCGGCTCGGGCGCGGGCCTGCCTGGCGTGGTGATTGCGATTTGCTGCCCAATGGTAACCGTGACCTGCGTCGATACCGTCGCCAAGAAGGCGGCCTTCATCAAACAGGCGGCGCTTGAGTTGAAGCTGCCCAACCTCGCCGGGCTGCATGCGCGGGTCGAGAGCATCACCCAGCCGTTTGATGTGATCTGCTCCCGCGCCTTTGCCTCGCTGCTTGACTTCACCCAGTGGTCGCAAGCCGCACTGGCGCCGCAGGGCGTGTGGATGGCCATGAAGGGCAAGCATCCGGCGGATGAGCTGCGGGTTTTGCCAGAAAAAATCGGTATGTTTCACGTGGAACAATTGCAAATTCCTGGCCTGCAGGCCGAGCGCTGCATCCTGTGGCTGCGGCCCGTGGCGTAAACTCAAACCCTGATTTTCTTACGGGAGCGCTGCATGCCGGGTTCGTTTTACGGAGTTGCCGACTATGGCGCTTTTGTCATTGCCATCATCATTTTTCTGGCGATTCCCGGCCCCGGCAACCTGGCGCTGATCACCTCGACCAGCAAGGGCGGCGTGGCTGGCGGCATGGGCGCAACCTTTGGCGTGATTGCAGGCGACCAGCTGCTGCTGTGGGCTGCGGTGGCGGGCGTTTCGGCCATCATGGCCGCCTACCCCACCGTTTTTCATGCGGTGCAGTGGCTGGGCGCACTCTACCTGGCCTGGCTGGGCTTCAAGATGCTGCTGGCCAAGCCCGGCGCTGCGCCGATCCTTCAGATCAAGCCGCGCCATTATTTCCGCCAGTCGCTGCTCATCACGCTGCTCAACCCGAAGGCCATCGTGTTCTACCTGGCCTTCTTTCCGCTGTTCATCGATCCGGCGCAGCACCAGGGTGCCATCACCTTTGGCGTCATGGCGGCGACGATTGCATTGCTGACCTTTCTGTACGGCTTGCTGGCGGTGCTGCTGACATGGAAGCTGGCCGAGCGCATTCGTGCCAATCCAAAGGTGTCCGCCACGCTCGAAAAAGCTGCCGGCATGTTCCTGATTGCCTTTGGCGTCAAGCTGGCGCTGTCCAGGTAAAAGCCCCGGCATCTCATTCCCTTGACGGGACAACCTCTAACGACAAGCTATGGCCAAAATATTCTGCATTGCCAACCAAAAGGGCGGCGTGGGCAAGACCACCACCACCGTCAACCTGGCCGCCGGCCTGGCCCAGCTCGGCCAGCGGGTGCTGATGGTCGATCTGGACCCGCAGGGAAATGCCACCATGGGCTCGGGCGTGGACAAGCGCAAGCTGGAAATGACGGTCTATGACGTGCTGCTCGAAGTCGCCTCCATCGTCGATGCGCGGGTGCGCAGCGAGAAGTGCGGCTACGACGTGCTGGGCGCCAACCGCGAGCTGTCGGGCGCCGAGGTGGAACTGGTGGCGCTGGAGCGCCGTGAAAAGCGGCTCAAGCAGGCGCTCACCAAGGTCGAGAAAGACTACGACTTCATCCTGATCGACTGCCCGCCGTCGCTCTCGATGCTGACGCTGAACGGGCTGTGCGCCGCCCATGGCGTGGTGGTGCCGATGCAGTGCGAATATTTTGCGCTCGAAGGCGTGACCGACCTGGTCAACACCATCAAGCAGGTGCATGCCAACCTGAACAAGGAGCTGCGGGTGATCGGCCTGCTGCGCGTCATGTTCGACCCGCGCATCACGCTGCAGCAGCAGGTCAGCGAGCAGCTGAAAGGGCATTTTGGCGACAAGGTGTTCAACACCGTGATTCCGCGCAATGTGCGCCTGGCCGAGGCGCCGAGCTATGGCCTGCCGGGCGTTATTTTCGACCCGGCCTCCAAGGGCGCGCAGGCTTTCATGGCGTTCGCCCAGGAGATGGTGGACCGCATCCTGTAGTCCTTGAAAACCAATTTTCAAGCCAGATCGCTTGCTAGCGCACGCATTACCTGCGCAACCAGCTATCAAAATAATAGCAAATTCCAGACCGCAGCGCCTTTTCTTCAAGGTTGGATACCGAGCATGAACCCGAAAAACGTACTGATCCTCCCTGGCTGGCAAGGCAGCGGTCCTGACCATTGGCAAAGCCGCTGGGAGCACGCTCACGGGTACACACGCGTCGAGCAGCACGACTGGATGCGGCCGCTGCGCGGCGACTGGATTGCCCGGCTTGAAGACGTGCTGCTGTCCTGCAACGAGCCGGCGGTGCTGGTTGCCCACAGCCTGGGCTGCATCCATGTGGCGGCCTGGGCCTCGCATTCGCGCAACATCCATCTGGTCAAAGCCGCGCTGCTGGTGGCGCCGCCCGATGTTGAGCGCGATGACGTGCGCGGGCTCTTGCCCAGCTGGCAGCCCGTGCCCATGGGCCGGCTGCCGTTTGAAGCGCGAATGTTCGCCAGCAGCAACGACCCGTATTGCAACCCAGAGCGCGCCCGGCAGTTTGCCGCAGCATGGGGTGCCGGCATCATCGATGCCGGACCCTGCGGTCACCTGAATGCCGAAAGCCGGCTGGGCGACTGGCCGCGGGCCCATGACGAGCTGCTGCGGCTGATGCGTGATACTTCGGCCAGTCCCTCGCAAGCGTGAACCCGATATTTTCCTGATTCCTCGTCCCCTGATTCCCGATTAAAGAAAGACAAGACACTTCATGGTCACCAAAAAACAAAAAGGCCTGGGTCGCGGACTCGAAGTGCTGCTCGGCCCCCAGGTCGATGAATCAGCCGAGGCCGCCAATGCCGCCAGCAGCGCCAACAGCCCCGGCCTGCCGGCCTTGCTGCGGCTCGACGAATTGGTGCCCGGCCAGTACCAGCCGCGCACCCGCATGGACGAGGGCGCGCTCTACGAGCTGGCCGAATCCATCAAGGTGCAGGGCATCATGCAGCCGATCCTGGTGCGGCGCCTGGCCAGCGGCGCCAACAAGGGCAAGTACGAGATCATTGCCGGCGAGCGGCGCTTCAGGGCGGCCCGGCTTGCCGGCCTGGAGAGCCTGCCGGTGCTGGTGCGCGATGTGCCCGACGAGTCGGCCGCCGCCATGTCGCTGATTGAAAACATCCAGCGTGAAGACCTGAACCCGCTCGAAGAAGCGCAGGGCCTGCAACGCCTGGTCAAGGAATTCGGCCTGACCCATGAGCTGGCCGCGCATGCGGTGGGCCGTTCGCGCAGCGCCGCATCCAACCTGCTGCGCCTCCTGAATTTGGCTGATCCGGTGCAGGCCATGCTGATGGCCGGTGACCTGGACATGGGCCATGCGCGGGCACTGCTGGCGCTGGACCGGGCCACGCAGATCACAGCGGCCAACCAGATCACGGCGCGCAAGCTGTCGGTGCGCGAGGCCGAAGGCTTGGTCAAGAAACTTGGCGCCGACTATGCGGCGCCGGCCGGCAAGGCAAGCCCCGGCAAAACCACCGACACCCGCCGGGTTGAAGAAGAGTTGGCCGACCTTCTGATGGCAGAAGTCGAGGTGCGCATCAAAAAGCAGGTCAAGCGCAATGGCAGGCGCGAGGATGTCGGCGAGCTGGCGATTCAGTTCACGTCGATGGACGAGCTGAATGGCCTGATCGAGCGGCTGCGCGGCAGAAAGTAAGGCCTGCGCCACTGCAGGAGCCGCATTTTTTCAGGCTGGGGAGCAGGTTGCAGCGGGGCAGTGCTCCTTGAGCGCAAGGCTGTTGTTTCACGTGAAACAACAGCGGCGCCAAGTGGGGCAGGTAGCAAGGTATGGCAAGGATTTTCGTTTTTTTCCTACATGCGCAAGGGCTTGTGGCCGCGTTTTTCAACCTCCCGTAGCCATGACCATGAAGGTATTGCAAACTTTCGGTTCACGCCCCATATCTCATGCCCACCTCAGCCGGTCTTTCTATTTCACGTCCGTCACTGAATCTGCTGGGCACCGAACCCTGGCGCGCCGCCATGGAGTTTCTGGCCTTCAAGCTGAACCATTTCAAGAGCGAAGCGCTGGCGCCGGCGGGCGACGGCCACCCGGTCATCATTTTTCCCGGCTTGGCGACCGATGGCTCGGTGGTCGAGCCGCTGCGCGAGCACTGCGAATCCCTGGGCTACCAGGCGATCAACTGGGGCCGTGGCTACAACACCGGTCCCAAGGGCGACCTCGACGAATGGATGGGCGAGCTGGCTTCGCACACCTCTGATCTGGTGGACCGCTACGGTCAGCCGGCCACATTGATTGGCTGGAGCCTGGGCGGCATTTACGCACGTGAACTCGGTAAATTGCTGGCCCCCAAGCTGCGCCAGGTCATCACCATCGGCACGCCCTTCAACGCCGAGGCCGACCACACCAATGTTGGCTGGCTGTACCGCCTGCTCAGCGGCGAGTCGGCCGCGATTGAGCCGGCCTTGGCCAAGCGCCTGCGCACGCCGCCGCCGCTGCCCACCACCTCGATCTACAGCCGCAGCGACGGTGTGGTGGCCTGGGAAACCTGCCTGCATGCCAGCCGGTCCAGGAGAGTTGAGGACATCGAAGTCAGCGGCAGCCATATCGGCATGGGCTGGAACCCGGCGGTGCTGCAAGTGGTGGCCAACCGGCTGCAACAGCAGCGCGCCAGCTGGCAGCCCTACGCAGCGCAGACAGCCTGAACCTGCGCCGGGCCAGGCCAATTTCCTTTAAAACCAAAATATTTTTTAGCTGCCTTCAAACCACATGCGCGGCAAGGCAAATAAACACTACTGAATGAATAGCTGTCCGCGCAGTCTGTGCCTGCGCCAGGGGCCTATTCAATGCTCAAAATTGCTAGCCAAACCAGATGGGTCTGGCGCTCCAATTTTGCGCATTGGCATGCGCAAACCAGCCAAGCTTGGTTGATAGGGCAGGTTCCAAGCATAAAAAAGCGGCGCTCCCGTAAAGAAGCGCCGCCATGGTTCTTGGTCTTGGTTACTGGCTCAGCCCTTTGGAAAGGCTGGGCAGTAAACCGTAGAACGGATCAACGATAGATCTGCTGACCACGGTTTTGCTTCCACTCGTTTTCAAAGTGCAGCGCATCTTCTTCATTGCGGGCTTTTACACCCATCAGGATACCGCCATTCTTGACACCTTCTTCATATTCCTTGACGCGCTCTTCTGGAATGTTCCAGCCGATCAGGGCGCCCAGCAAACCGCCGCCAGCGGCACCGGCACCGGCACCGGCCGCAGCAGCCGCCAATGGCCCTGCAATGACCAGACCAAGGCCAGGCAATGCAATGCTTGTGCCCACAGCCGCAATACCGGCCAAAATGGCGCCCAAGGTGCCACCAATGGCGCCGCCGATGCCGGCGCCTTCAGCTGCCTTGTTGCCCAGCTCGGTTTCTTTGCCGCCCAAGCTGCTGTCATTGAAATGGCGGGTACGGGTTTCGTCCGACATCACCACGTTCACATCATCTTTCGAATAACCACGGGCATGGGCCGAGTTGTAAGCGGCTTCAGCGCTTTCACGGTCAGGAAAAAGCCCGGTGATCATACTGCCCGAACCTGTGGTCTGGCTCGTGGTGGTGCTGGTGGCATAGGGGGTGGTGTTGGCGTTGACATTGGTATTCATGAGAATCTCCTTAATAAACTGGAAAATTGACGTTCTGCAAGCCGCAGGGCTTAGTTGCGGTCGGCGCGGGCAGTGCGCATGGTGGGCGCTGTGCCTGCCGTGGTGTTGCCTGCGGTGCCCGAACCAGTGGCGCCGGTGGTCGTGCTGTCGGCAGGGGCGGCGCCTGTCACGGCAGCGCTGGCCCGACTGGCAGCCGAAGGCGCCGTGCGAACCACCGTGGCGGTATCGCTGCGCGGCACGGCCCTGCGGTTGGCTTCGGCTGCCTCCTGGGGCGTCACACCCACGGTTCCAGAGGCTGAAGTGGCCGGAGCCGGTGCTGTCGTCTGGGCCGAAGCGCCCAATGCTGCAATCGCCAGTGCAACTGCCAGCGGGATTGATTTGATGTAACGATTCATGGTGTTGCCTTTATTGAAAAGTCAGTCGTGGCAGTAAAAACATGCCTTAACCTTGAATAAGCCGCAGTTAGCGAACTGAGGCCACTATAAAAAATCATTTCATTCCTCCAGTTCAGAACGGTTCCCCTGCAGGCGTAGGAGATTGCCGTCAGCGATGCATGCCGTTTTCACATGCCTTACCATTGCTTGCATTCCATGGCTGCACTTTTTAAATGCAATGAAAACCTCTTTTCACTCTGCTCCACGCAGACCGGCAGGCTCACCGTTTTTCTCATCTGGGCTGTTGGCGGCTCTGTTGTGCCTGCCCGCCGCGACCCTGGCGGCGCCTGCTGCTGAGGGGCCAAGGGCTGAAAGCAGTCAGGCGCATGCCTTTGCTGGGTCACAGGACGCTCGCCAGCTCGTCGACTGGGTCGGCGAGACGCACGACAACCAGGGCAGGGCTTTTGCCATCATCGACAAGAAGTCGGCCGTGCTGCATGTCTTCAATGCCAGCGGCCAGATGCTCGGCTCGTCGCCGGTATTGCTGGGGCTGGGGGTGGGCGATGATTCGGTGCCGGGCATCGGCGAGCGCAAGATGTCCACCATCCTGCCGCATGAGCGCACCACGCCGGCGGGCCGCTTTGTCTCCGAGCCCGGCGTGAATCTGCAGGGCGAGGACATTGTCTGGATCGACTACGAGGCCGCCGTCTCGATGCACCGGGTGCGCACCGCCAACAAGGCCGACAAGCGGCTGGAGCGGCTGGCCACGGCCACCACGGCCGACAACCGGATTTCCTACGGCTGCGTCAATGTGCCGGCGGCCTTCTACGACGCTTTCGTCAAGCCGGGTTTCGGCGCGGCCCCGGCGGTCGTCTATGTGCTGCCTGAAACCCGCTCGGTCATGGCCCAGTTCGACATGGCGCAAGGCGTATCCAGTGCCAGCTTGGCACCAACGATAAAACCTTAGAGCGGTAGCCCTTGAAGGCGCCGGCGCTGCGCTAGCTTGCACTGGACCACCTGCACTTCAATCGACGAAGAAAAGTATCTTTAGAGGCAGGTTTAAAGCCCGGCATGACCGGAGCGCGCATTGATCAATATCAGTTGGCGCCACGCCCGTGTTCTAGCCTCATGGGCGCACGGTTGTTACCTTCACCACCCCCACCACCGGACGCCCGTCAACCAGCACCGGACGATGGTGGTCGTCAGCCAGAAGTACGCCAATTTCGTGCGTCCCGGCAACAGCCGGACAGTGGCCAAAACGCGCCTTGATCAGCTCGCCGCCCGTGTCGCTGTTCATGCTGTTGTAGGGGCGCCCAGGAATGTTGCAGCTGTCGCCCGCCGGATCGATCTTCAAATGGATGTGCCCACACCGTGGCGTGTTTCCACACTGTCCTGCTGCCCGAAGCACGAAATTGCTGCGCACCACGACCCCGACAGCCGCTTCGGCATCGCTGCCCAATGCAACCGCAGCACCCTCAGGCGGCCATACGATGTCGAGCGTCGGGGCCTCCTGGGCCGCAGCGCAGGCGCTGATGACGATCAAGGACGCTGCAAACATCCGGCGAAAGCTGGGGGCACGGGCAGTCAAGTTCATGGTGGGTCTCAGTTGGTTTTCGGTAATGTAATCAGTGAATACATAAGGCGTGTATTCTAACCATGAAATAATCGCTGATTACATTAATTTAGACTTGACAGCCGAATGTCCTCTTCTGCCCCTGAACAAAACGACGCTGCGCCACGTGCCAGCTACCACCATGGCCGCTTGCGCGAAGCATTGGTCGCCGCAGCGCTTGAGCTGATTGAAGCCCATGGCGTGGAGCAATTGAGCCTGCGCGAAGCAGCCAAAAAGGCAGGCGTGTCTGCCGGCGCGCCGTTTCGCCACTTTCCCACCAAGGCGGCATTGCTGACCGCTGTTGCAGAGCAAGCCGCCGAGCAGCTGCATGCGCAGGTGGCGCTGAGCATTGCCAACAGTGCGAGTGAGCCTGCGCTGCTGCGCTTTGCTGCCATCGGAGAGGCCTACCTGGACTGGGCGGCGCGCCATCCCACGCATTTCCAGGTGGTAAGCCAGCGCCAGCTGCTCGATGCCGATGCGCCTGCGCGCCTGGCACCGCACAACGATGCGATCCGTGCCCACATGCAGGCGCTGCTGCAAGAGGCGTTCGCCGACACGCCCGACGCACTCGCGCGTCTGCCAGCGCTGCAGCTGCTCGGACGGTCGCTGGTGTATGGCCTGTCGCGCATGGGCGTGGACGGGCATTTCCCGGAATGGGACCTTGGCCATGCGGGTGCGCCGCTGGCCGTGCGGGGCGCCTTTGTGCTGTTTATCGAACTGCTGGCTGCTGGACGGGATGCGCCAACGCGCGAGGCGGTGGCGCGGTGGGCGCAGCGGCTTCCAGTTTGAGGTCAGAGCAGACTCACGCTGACTGGCAACCGCTGCGGACCAGCGGTGGATTTGCTACTGCATTGATAGCTTTTTATGCGCACCACTACTGCACCGCAGGCCTGTTTGATGCATGAAAGGTGACTGTCCGGAGTTGCCGGCTTTCTCCTTCGCGCCTTTGCAGGAAGCAGAAACACGCAGAGAAACTGAAAAACTTGCTCGGTCAAGTATTAAAAGTGCCTTTAGCGCAGGCAATGCTTGCGCAAGCAGCTATCAATCTAGTAGCAATCAAGCTACCAGGCTGGACGGCCGTTGCGCGTCAGGATGATGGCGCCTTGACCAGCTTCGCTGCTCAGAGCGCGAAAATCTTGCCCGGATTCATGATGTTCTTCGGGTCCAGCGCGCGCTTGATGGTGCGCATCATCCCGACCGCGCCGTCGCCGGTTTCCTGCACCAGGAAATCCATCTTGTGCAGGCCCACACCGTGCTCGCCGGTGCAGGTGCCTTCAAGCGCCAGCGCCCGCATCACCAGCTGGTGGTTCAGCGCCTCGGCCACTTTTCGCTCTTCGGGCTGCTCCGGGTCGATCAGGTAGCCGAAATGGAAATTGCCGTCGCCCACATGGCCGACCAGGAAGTAGGGAATGCCGCTGGCATCGACCTCGGCCACCGATTCGAGCAGGCAGTCGGCCAGCTTTGAGATCGGCACGCAGGTGTCGGTCGAGATCGCCCGGCAGCCGGGCCGGCTCTGGATGGCGGCGAAGTAGGCGTTGTGACGCGCCGTCCAGAGCCGGGTGCGCTCCTCGGGCGTGCTGGCCCATTCAAACGCAGTGCCGCCGTGGCCGCTGGCCAGCTCCTGCACCAGCTCGGCCTGCTCCTTGACGCCGCTGGGCGAGCCGTGGAACTCCATCAGCAGCATCGGCTCCTCGCGCAGGCCGAGCCGGCTGTGGACATTCACCATGCGCACCGTGTTGGCGTCGAGCAGCTCGACGCGGGCAATCGGCACCCCCATCTGGATGATTTCAATCGTCGTGCGGACCGCCGCCTCGATGCTCGGGAAAAAGCAGATCGCCGCCGAGATCGCCTCGGGCAGCGGGTAGAGCCTGACGGTGATCTCGGTGATCACGCCCAGCGTGCCTTCGCTGCCGACCATCAGGCGCGTCAGGTCGTAGCCGGCGGATGACTTCTTGGCGCGTGTGCCGGTGCGGATGACCTCGCCGCTGGCAGTAACGACTTCGAGCGCCAGCACGTTCTCGCGCATGGTGCCGTAGCGCACGGCGTTGGTGCCGCTGGCGCGGGTGGCGCTCATGCCGCCGATGGTCGCGTCGGCGCCGGGGTCGATGGGAAAAAACAGGCCGGTGCTCTTGACCTCTTCATTGAGCTGCTTGCGCGTCACGCCCGGCTGCACCGTCACCGTCAGGTCGTCGGCGTTAACCGCCAGCACGGCGTTCATGCGGCCGAGGTCGATGCTGATGCCGCCCTGAACCGCCAGCAGGTGGCCTTCGAGCGAAGAGCCCACGCCGAAGGGAATCACCGGCACGCTGTACTGGCTGGCCAGGCTGACCGCATCGGCCACGTCCTGCGTGCTTTCGGCAAACACCACGGCGGCGGGCGGCGGCGCGGCAAACGAGGACTCGTCGCGGCCGTGCTGCTCGCGCACCACCAGGGCGGTGGAGCAGCGTTCGGCGAAACGGGCCTTCAGCGCATCGATCAGCGCCTGCGGCGTGTCGCGCTGGCGGATGTCGGGCAGCAGGTGGTCAGGCAGGGGTGCGTTCATGGTGTGTCTCCAGGGGGGCGGCAGGGTTTAGGCACAGTTTACGGCTTGCGCCGGCGGCCGTCAGCCGGCGGCTGATAGCGGCCAACAATACCCGGAACTTGCCCGCCACGGGTGATGCCTGTGCCTACATGAAACAAGCCCTGATCGGCCAGAAGCTCTGGCAGGAACTCGCGCGGCGCATGCCTGGCTTGCAAGCACTCGGCCAAGGCAGGCCGGCCCCGGTGCTCGACTACCGCGCCGCTTTCAACGGCATCGTGCTCGCCCGTGCTGCGCCCACTGCCAAGAAGCCTGTGATGCACTCGCCCCCGAAATACGGCCGACCTGCGCATCATGCATAGCGCGGACGGTGAATAGGTCAGGGCTGAACTCATGGCGGGGATTTTCTTATCACTACCTTGAAAAAGGGCTGTTGATGACAAAAGCTGCTGGACTTCATAATGGGCGCTG